>DATLHN010000396.1:0-9951 GCA_035539875.1 Armatimonadaceae bacterium | reverse complement strand
CGCTACGCGCTCGCCTACGACGAGTTCTACGAACCGAAGGAACTGGAGACGGCGAAGGCGCTGCTGGCGCAGGGGGCGGAGCGCGCCCGGGCGCTGCGGGCGGGGGACGCGCCGTGGACGAAAGCGACCGGACTTGTGGTCCTGGGCTACGTCAGCAAGATCGATGGGTCGGTGCAGCCCTACGGGCTGGTCGTGCCCGAGACATGGACCGATGGCGCGGGGATGGCGAAGCCGCGGCGGCACCGGCTCGACTTCTTCTGCCACGGGCGCGGCGAGAAGCTGACCGAGCTTTCGTTTATTGACCAGCGCCAGAAGTCGCCGGGCGAGTTCACGCCGCCGGATGCCTTCGTGCTGCACCCCTACGGACGCTACTGCAACGCCAACCGGTTCGCGGGCGAGGTGGACCTCTTCGAGGCGCTGGACGACGTCAAGCGGCGCTACCCGATCGACGCCGACCGGATCGTGGCGCGCGGCTTCTCGATGGGCGGGGCCTCCGCGTGGCAGTACGCGACGCACCACGCGGACCTCTGGGCCGCCGCCGCGCCGGGGGCGGGCTTCTCCGAGACGGTGGGGTTCCTGCGGCTCGACGCGCCCGGCAGGCCGCCGCGGCCGTGGTACGAGCAGAAACTGTGGAACTGGTACGACGCCACCGCCTACGCCGTGAACCTCGCCCAACTCCCGACCGTGGCCTACAACGGCGACCAGGACGGCCAGAAGCAGGCCGCCGACCGGATGCAGGACGCGATGAGCAAGGAGGGGCTGACCCTGACGCGCGTCGTCGGCCCGGAGACGGGGCACAAGTACCACCCCGAGTCGAAGAAGCAGATCAACGCCTTCGTCGACGCCGCGGTCGCGAAGGGGCGGGAGAGGACGCCGCTGCGGATTCGCTTCACGACCTGGACGCTGCGCTACAACAAGATGAACTGGCTGACGGTGACCGGGCTGGAGCGGCACTGGGAGCGCGCCCGCGTGGACGCCGAGCGCACCGCGGGCGGCGTGGTCGTGAAGACCGAGAACGTCTCCCGGTTCGCGCTCGCGCCCGAGGTGGTGGCAGCGGGCAAGCCGGTGGTCATCGACGGGCAGAAGCTGACGGGCGGCGGCGCGCGGTTCGCGAAGAGCGCGGCGGGGCGCTGGGCGGTCGAGCGGGGGGACGGGGCGCGACAACTGCGTAAGGTGCCGGGCCTGCAGGGGCCGATCGACGACGCCTTCCTGGACAGCTTCGTCATGGTGCGGCCGACCGGCCGACCCCTGAACCCGCAGGTCGGGGCGTGGGTGGAGAGCGAGATGCCGCGCGCCGTGCGCGAGTGGCGCGCCATGTTCCGCGGCGAGGCCCGCGTCCGGGATGACAAAGCGGTGACGGACGCCGACATCGCGGGGAGCAACCTGGTGCTCTGGGGCGACCCGTCCAGTAACGCGGTGCTGGCGAAGATCGCGCCGAAACTGCCGATCCGCTGGGAGAAGGACGGCACCGTGCGGGTGGGCGGCAAGTCGTACGCGGCCGGTACGAGCGTCCCGGTCCTCATCTACCCCAACCCGCTGAACCCGCGCCGCTACGTCGTCCTCAATAGTGGGATCACCTGGCGCGAGGGGCACTACTTCAACAACGCCGAGCAGTACGCGCGCCTGCCGGACTGGGCGGTGGTGGACGTCACGACGCCGCCGGACAAGTTCGCGCCAGGGCGGATCGCCGAGGCCGGTTTCTTCGACGAGGCCTGGCAGGTCCGGGCTGACGCGGACCGCCGGTGAAAAGCGCCGACGGGCGCGGTCCTGCTGGATGAAGCGGAACCGCGCCCGTCGGTCGTAAGGCGATCGTCAGCCGGTGCGCGTCGTCAGTGGCGCGACGCCTTGCGGCGGACGCGGGCGGTGCGGAAGACGAGGTCGCTCGTCGGACCCAGCGGGAGGGTCGGCATCGCGGAGTCGCGCTGCTCCGCCGACGCGCCGTTCGCGTGCGGCTCGGCCGCGGGGGACCAGAGGGCGTCCGCGGTCGCCAGGGCGTTCTCGGCGCGCTGGGCGTCGGCGGCGCTGCTCCAGGCGGCGCGCACGCGCATCTCCATCAGGATCTGGAGCGCGGCGATCAGGGCGTCGTCGCGGGTCATCGGGCGTTGTATCGTCACCTCACGCCGCCGGGTGAAGACGGCGTCCTCGGGCGCGATCAGCGGGGTCCACTCGTCCACGATCTCGATCCAGGCCGAAACCCACCAGTCCAGCCCGTCTTCTTTGCGGGAGGGGATGTTCGAAATCGCGACGCGCGCCGGGCCGTCACTGAGACGGAATCCGCCCAATCGGCTCGGCCCCTCTACCTCGACCACTCCGTCGAGACACATTTCGCGCAGCGCCACGTGCAGCGCCGCGAGCACTCCTTCGTACGCACTGTGCATCGCCCGGCTCCCTTTCTCGGATGGATCGCCCGCTATGTTGAGATACGGTCAAAACGCCCGGTACGTTCGCACCTGCTCTCTCCCTTTGAGACAACCCGCCGCGGCGTTCGTTTCGGGACGCCCGGCTTGACAGTGGCGAGGGCGCGACGATATAATACCCGCACGAGGACGGTTGGCTCAGTGGTAGAGCACTTCCTTCACACGGAAGGGGTCACAGGTTCGAATCCTGTACCGTCCATAGGGAATTCGGGAGGGTCGCCATCGAAATCGGTGGCGACCCTCTCATCTTTTCGCGTCCGTTCGGCTCAGGCGGCGACGCCCGCGAAGGCGGGGTCGGAGAGGCCGGGCAATTCGCCGGTGCTGTCGCCAAAGCGGTCGACGCGCACGCCCATGCGGGTCATCATGGACCGGTAGAGGTTGCATAGCGGGGTCTTCGGCGCGTAGACCAGATGGCGGCCGGTGGCGAGGGTACCGCCGCCGCGCCCCGCGAGCACGAGCGGGAGGTTCTGGGGGCTGTGGGCGTTGCCGTCGCGCATGCCGCTACCGAAGAGGACCATGCTGTTGTCGAGCAGGGTGCTTCCCTCGCCCTCGCGGATGTTCTTCATCCGCTCCAGCATGTAGGCGAGCTGCTGCATGTGCCAGATGTTGATCTTCTTGTACTCTTCCATCTTGGCGACGTCGTTCTCGTGGTGCGAGATCTGGTGGTGGCCGCCGCTGACGCCGGGCAGGAACGAGAAGTTCTTTCCGCTGACTTCGTTGCCAAAGAGGAAGGTGGAGACGCGGGTGGAGTCGGTCCAGAAGGCGAGCACGATGATGTCGAGCATCAGGCGCACCTGCTCGGTGTGGTCGATGCCGCGCTCGCTCACCCGCGCCGGGTCCGCCGCGTAGTAGTCGCGGATGCGGTCGCCGAGTTTTTCGACCTCGCGCCGCGCGAGCGGGTCGGCGAGGACCTCCTGCTTGCGCCGGGCGGCGTCGAAGGCGATACGGGTCTCCACGGCGCGCACGGCCTCGAAGTACTCCTCCAGCTTGAGCCGGTCGGCCTGGCCGACCGCCCCGCGCAGCCGCTTCGCGTCCTCCCGGACGGCGTCGAGCACGCTGGCGTCGCGCACGCCGCCCGCGGGCTTGCCGCCGGAGCGGAAGAGCCGGTCAAAGGCGAGCTGCGGGTTCGTCTCGCGCGAGACGGGCGTGGTGGGGGAGCTCCAAGAGATGTGCGAGCCGTAGATGCGGGTAAAGCCGACGTTGACGTCTACGCCGGTGGTGACGGCCTCGACGGAAAGCTCCAGCGACGGCAGCGGGGTCATGTTGCCGACGCGCTGCGCGACGAGCTGGTCCATAGAGATGCCGCCGACGCGCAGGTCGCTGCCGGTGGTGCGGGTGACGGCGGTGCCGGTGAGAAAGGGGGCGATCTTGACGTAGTGCCCGTCGCCCTGGATGCTGGCCTGGTTCATCAGCTCGGTCAGGACGAGGATGTCCTGCCGGACGTTTGCCAGCGGCGCGAGCACCTCGGACAGCTCGAACGCGCTCCCGCGCGCGGCGGGCGTCCACGCCTTCGGGTGGACCCCGTTCGGCATGTAGAGCACGGCCATGCGCACCGGGGCCTTGCCGCCGAGTCCCGCCGCCTGCACGGCCGCGAGGGGCCCCATCGCCTCCAGGAGCGGCAGGCCCATCGCGACCCCGAGGCCGCGCAGCACCGTCCGCCGCGAAATCCGTCCTGCCGTCGTCGTGTGTCCCATGGTGGTTGGATTATACCTTCGTTTGCCGGGCGGGCGTGAAGTCCGCCGTTCCTTTACCCGCTCTTGCGGTAGCGGAAGGGGTAGCTGAGCACGATCTCGCGGATGAGCGTCGTGCTGCGGTAGCCGTCCTTCTCGACCGCCTGCTGGACGGCCTTCACCGTCGGGAGGTCGAAGGGTTCCAGCCCGCGCCCGAGGGCGTAGGCGAGCATCTTCTCCGTCAGGTTGCGCGTGAAGTCTTCCTTGCGCTTCGCCAGGAGGTGCCGCTTTAGCTCCACCGGTCCGCTGAAGGTCTCGCCGCTCGCCAGGGTCCCGGCGGCGTCCACGGGTGCGTCCCCGATCTTCTCGCGCCAGCGGCCGACGGCGTCAAAGTTCTCCAGCCCGAAGCCGAGGGGGTCCATGCGGTTGTGGCAGGAGGCGCAGGCGGGCTTCTCGCGGTGCTTCTCCAGCCGCTGCCGGAAGGTCAGTCCCTCGTTGTTCGTGGCGTCGTCCGCGGAGAGCGTGCCGACGTTCGGCGGGGGCGGGGGCGGGGGCGTGCCGAGCATCTCGTCCAGCACCCACTTGCCGCGCAGGACCGGACTGGTGCGCTGCGGGTAGGAGGTGAGGGTCAGCACCGCCGCGCTGGTGAGGACGCCGCCGCGACGCGGGTCGGTGCGCGCGACCCGGCGCATCTGCGGCCCGGTCACGCCCGCGATGCCGTAGTGTTTCGCCAATTCCTCGTTGACATACAGGTAGTCGGCGTCGATCAGCTCGGTGAGCGGGCGATCCTCCCGGACGACCCCGTGGAACGTCTCGACGACCTCGCGGTACATGGCGTCGCGCAGGGCGGGCGTGTAAACCGGGTAGCGGCGCGGGTCCGGCTGCGCCGCGGTGTAAAGCTCGCGCACCCGGAGCCACTGGCCCGCGAAGCTGTCCGACAGCGCCTTCGCCTTCGGGTCGGCGAGCAGCCGCCGCACCTGGGCGTCGAGGACCTTCGGGTCGCGCAGCCGCCGCTTCGCCGCCAGGGCCAGCAGCGTCTGGTCCGGGGTGGACGCCCAGAGGAAGTAGGAGAGGCGCGAGGCCAGTTCGTAGTCGTCGAGCGGGTAGGCGTCCTTCGCCGTGCGCTCCTTCTCCACCCGGTAGAGGAAGTTGGGCGAGACGAGGACCACGGTCAGCGCGCGCTTCACCGCCGCTTCGAAGCCGAGTCCCTGTTTGTACGCGGCGGCGTCGTAGACGCGCATCAGGCCGTCGATCTCGGCGGGGGCGACCGGGCGGCGGTAGGCGCGGAAGGCGTGGTGCGCCAGGACCTTGCGGGCGGCGTCGCGCTGGCCGAGCCCCTTACCGGGCCGGGCGACGAAGATGCGTCCGGGCTTCGCCTCCTTGACGATGGCTTCCGCGGCGTCGAGGTAGCGCTCGAAGAGGATGGACGGCAGGAAGAGCGTGTCGGCGTTGTTGTCGAAGCCGCCGCCGCCGGAGCCGTCCGCGGGGAAGTTGTCCGCCGGGTTCGAGGTGACGCCGAACAGGTCGCGGACGGTGTTATTGTACTCGGCGCGGCTCAGGCGGCGGATGAGCACGCGGCCCGGGTTCTTGGGCAGGAGCGCGGGGTCCACGTTGTCGAGGGCGTCGGCGAGCCAGTGGGAAAGGCGGTCGCGCTGGTCGGGGCTGGGCTGCGGCGCGCCGGAGGGGGGCATACTCCGCTCGCGCACCTGGGTGAGCGCCTTGCGCCAGGTCGCCTGGTCCTTCTGGAGCGCGGCGACGTCCGCGTACTTCTTGAGGTTGACCCCGCCCGCCGCGCCCCTGTCGCCGTGACAGCCGGTGCAGAACTGGTCCAGCAGCGGCTTGATCTCTTTCGCGTACGCCGCCTGCCGCTGGGCGGGCGGCGTGGCCGCCTCCGCCGCGGACTCGCCGCCCTCCGCCGCGCCGCGCGCGGAGGCGAAGGTGAGCAGCAGGCAGAGCGCGGGGAGGGGCAGGAGGGCGACGAGGTACGGGACTTTACGAGCGACGCCGGTCATACGGTCGATTATACGTTTAAACGGGCTCAGTTCGCCCGCTTACGGGCAAAAACCGCCGCGGGCGGGTCTAAACGCCGTTCCTGTGTCAGGCATTTTAGACAGGTATCCGCAACCGTAAGACTCTGATGTATACTGGGCACCATACGCCGGTACACCCGTTCTTAAATCTCACTGCCGGGCGTATGAAAGAGGTCAAAGATGACCCGCCCATTATCTGGTCGACACTGCTCGGCCCGCTTCGCCCTCTTGCTCGGCGTTTTCGCGCTGCTCCTCGTCGCGCCTCCCGCCTTCGCTCAGGGCGGCAACTCCCAGGCGGGCGGACTGCCGGCACTCGAAAAGCGGGTCGCCGCCCTCGAAGCCCAGAACCAGGCCCAGGCGCAGCAGATCGCCGCGCTGCTGGCCGCCCTGGCGCAGGAGACGGCAGCCCGGCAGAGCGCCGACGCGGCGCTCGCGAACCGGGCGAGCGCCCTGGAGAACAAGACGCAGTACCTGAGCGTTTCGGGAACCGATACTTACTTCACCGGAACCAACGTTCACATCCGAAACGGCCTGGGGGCTACCAACGGCAACCCGGCAAACCCCTTGTCCACGGCGCCCACACAGGTCAACGGGCTCGGCAACCTGATCGTCGGATACAACGCCGACTTCGGCTTTAACAACACCAGCGGGTCGCACAACCTCGTGATGGGCGACGCGAACAGCTTTAGTTCCTTCGCGGCGATCGTCGCGGGCCAGGATAACCGGGCCTCCGCGCCGTACGCGTCCGCCCTCGGCGGGAGAAGCAACCAGGCGCAAGGGCCGTACTCCGCCATCGTGGGCGGCGCGTTCAACATAACCGACGGCAACACGGCCTCCATCCTCGGCGGCAACGCCAACCGGGCCAGCGACATCGACGCGGTCGTCTGCGGCGGCAGCGGGAATCGCGCCACCGCGCGTTTCGCGGTCGTCGGGGGCGGCGCGGGCGTGGTGCAGGCGACCGAATTCGGCTGGTCCGCCGGTTCGTTCGGCGCGGCCCTCCAGGGCGCGTTCCGGTCCCCGTAGGCGCGGCGCTCGCTCCCCGCGCCTGCCCTTTCGAGAGGTCGTCGCGAGAAGGGAGGGGGTGACGGGCGGCGAACTATGCAGGGTAGACTGTTGGGGAGTGAAGAAAGGAAGCGAGCATGCCGGTCTTTCAGGTGCGTTACTGGTTCGATAGCAGTTCGCGGGACAAGTCGGGCGAGCAGGTGTCCGAGACGCTGGAGGCCGCCGGTCTTGCCGAAGCCGCCGCGCAGGTACAGGCCAAGATGGAGAAGCCGACGTTCCTCGTGCTTCCCGGCTTCGGCCCGGCCCAGAACACGGGCGTCGCGGTGATCAACACGGCGCAGGTGCGCTACGTCGAGATCGTCCCCGCGGCCAACAGTCTGGGCGGCGTCTCGGTCACCTGACGCCTCTGCCCTACAACTGGTAGCCGACGGCGCGCCGCCAGCCTTCCCACAGGGAGGCGCGGCGCGCCTCGTCCATCGCGGGCGTGAAGGCGCGGCCCGCGCGCCAGAGGGACGCGACCTCCTCCCGGCTCTCCCAGAACCCGACCGCCAGCCCCGCCAGGAACGCGGCCCCGAGCGCGGTCGTCTCCGTCTGCGCGGGCCGCTCCACCGGGACGCCGAGCAGGTCGGCCTGGAACTCCATCAGGAAGTCGTTGCGCGCCGCGCCGCCGTCCACGCGCAGCCGGGCGAGCGGGATGCCCGAGGCGCGCACCATGGCGTCGCAGATGTCGCGGGTCTGGAAGGCGACGGCTTCGAGCGCGGCGCGGGCGACGTGCTCCCGCCGCGTGCCGCGCGTCAGCCCGGTCAGCATTCCGCGCGCGTCCGCCTTCCAGTAGGGCGTCCCCAGGCCGGTGAACGCCGGGACGAAGTAGACGCCGCCCGTGTCGGGCACGGTGCGCGCCAGCGCCTCCGTCTCCGCCGCGGACGCGATGATCCCGAGTCCGTCGCGCAGCCACTGGACCGCCGCCCCGGCCACGAACACGCTCCCCTCCAGCGCGTACGCCACCTCCCCGGTGCCGCCGATCTGCCAGGCGACGGTGGAGAGCAGTCCCTCCTCGGGCGGGCGCGGCGCGTCCCCGGTGTTCATCAGGAGGAAGCAGCCGGTGCCGTAGGTGTTCTTGAGCATCCCCGGCTCGAAGCACGCCTGCCCGAAGAGCGCGGCCTGCTGGTCGCCCGCGACGCCCGCCACCGGCACCGTGAAGCCGTTCGGCAACTCCGCCATGCAGAACTCGCCGGACGAGGGGCGCACCTGCGGGAGGGCGACACGCGGCACCCCCAGGAGGTCGAGCAGGTCGTCGTCCCAGTCGCGGTCGTGGATGTTGAAGAGCAGGGTCCGCGACGCGTTGCTGACGTCGGTGGCGTGGACCTGCGCCCGCCCCGAGAGGTTCCACAGCAGCCACGAGTCTATGGTGCCGACTACCGCCTCACCGTCCTCCGCCCGGCGGCGCAGGTCGGGGTACTCCTCGAAGAGCCAGGTCAGCTTCGTGCCGGAGAAGTAGGGGTCGAGGCGCAGGCCCGTCCGCTCCGTCACGAGCGGCTCCGCGCCCTCGCCGCGCAGCCGCTCGCAGATGTCGGCCGAACGGCGGCACTGCCAGACGATGGCGGGGTGCAGGGGGCGTCCGGTCTCGCGGTCCCAGATGACGATGGTCTCGCGCTGGTTGGCGATGCCGACGGCCGCGAGGCTCTCGGCGTCCACCTGGGCGACGACCTCCTCCATCACGGCGCGCTGGACGCTCCATATCTCGGCGGCGTCCTGCTCGACCCAGCCCGGCTTCGGGAAGTACTGGGTGAACTCGCGCTGCGCGAGGTGGGCGACGTTGCCGTCGTGGTCGAACAGCAGGGCGCGGCAGCTGGTCGTCCCCTGGTCGAGCGCGAGGACGTAACGCATCTGATCCATGTGTCTCTCCGTCGGGCGCGGCCGGGCCTAAAGGTCGGGGTTGTGGAAGAACTCGATGGTCTCGCCGTCCGGGCCGAGGAAGAAGCCGACGTTCAGCGTTTTGGGCGGGTCGCCGACGACCGCGAACTTCGGCTCGACCGTGATCGTGCAGCCGAGGGCGCGGACCTTCTCGATGTCGGCTGCCACGTCGTCGGAGCGGAGCGCGAGGTGCAGGTAGGGGTAGTGGTCGCCTGCGGGCACGTCGGCGCGGTCCGGAAGCTGCCCCGGCTTGCTGGCGAAGAGTTCGAGGTAGTTGCCGTCGCCCATGTCGAGCAGGGCGGCGCGGGTGTCGCCCTCGCCCCAGCCGTGGGCGTAGGTGAAGCCCAGCCCCTCGGTGTAGAAGGCGTAGGATCTGTCGAAGTCGCGGACCCGGATGGCTACGTGGTGAAAGCCGGAGCCGGAAAGCTTCGTGTTCGTCGATGGCGTTTTGCTGCGCATGTAAGATTTCCTGTCGTTACGTGTACGTGCCGGCCCGGTGGTCGAAGCCGCCGGGCGTTACGGCGTCTCCGCCTTCAATCCCGCCTCGCTGTGGACCGTGATGAGTGCCACGCGGAACGTCTCCTTCGGGGCCGGCGGGTCCACCCCGGTCGCGACGACGAAGGGGACGGTCGCCCCGGCGGGCCAGTCCACCGTGCCGCGCATTACCCGCTCCGACTGGATCGTGCGCCGCTTGTTGTCCGGCCCGAGGATCACCGCCTGTACCGCCAGTCGGCCCTTCACCGGCGGCCCGCCCGGCTTGACGACCGCCGTCGCGCAGAGCAGGCCCCGGTCGCCGAAGGCGACGTCGCGCAGGGTGACGCGCTGAAGGTCGGCGTCGGAAAGCGTGTCCGCGTACGGGTCGTTGCGCAGCGACTGCTCCCACTTTCCATTATTCCGAATTTCCACAATGCCCGTGAT
>DATLHN010000395.1:0-1776 GCA_035539875.1 Armatimonadaceae bacterium | reverse complement strand
GGACGTAGAACCGCTGTCCCTTCCGGTAGCCATAGTTGCTGCCGGGCGCGGCGAACGTCAGGGTCGCCTCCGCCACGTCGAGCGCGGAAATCTTGTCGTAGGAGTCCGCCCAGTCGTGGTACCAGTAGCCGAAGGCCCAGAGGTCCGGTTCCGCCGCCCAGCGGCCGACGCGCTCCGCCACCTCGGCGGAGGCTACCTGCCGGTCCGGCACACTCGGAACGTCCGTCACGCGCACGAAGCCTTCGTCGGGCCAGCGCGCCAGGGGCAGGGGCCGGTCCTCGAAGAAGACCTCCAGGCCCGCCGGCCGGATCGGGCGGGCGAAGCCGCGCGGCGTCATCTCGCCGTAATCGGTGACGCCCTGCGCCCTCATGTCCGCTTGCACCACCCGGTCGCGCGCCGCCGGGTCGAGCCGCGCCCGTACCGCGGGGTCCGCGACCGGCGCGAAGCCGGAGACGGCACGCCCGCCCGTCAGGCGGACCCGCTGCCCCTTCGCCGCGCGATAGGTGACGGGCGCTTCCGCCGTGCCCGAGTCTTCCGCGCCGAGCGCGAGCGGCTCCGAAAGCGCGTACGTGCCGCCAGCGATCTCCACGGTCACGCCGCCCTTCGGGAGCGCCCCCTTCCGCTTCAGTCTTCGTATGGCGTCGCGCGCGCCAGTCAGGGTCGCCAGTGGCTTTCCCCGTTCGCCCGTCGCGGCGTCGCTGCCGTTCGGGGCGACGTAAAGCGTCGTCGGTCCCTGCTGGGCGCGGGCGAGCCCGGCGCAGAGGGCGACGGAGACGACGGCGAAGGTGAGGCGGCGCACCCACGCGGCTGTGCGGGTTCTCATACTTACTATTTCGTGTTGAAACCGCCGTGAACCTTTTTCGCGCCTCAGGTCACCAACAGGGATGGCAAGGTAAAGTAGACGCATGCCGAACCTGCTGCAAACCATCCTGAACGCCATGTCGCCGGTGGAAATAGCGGCGAGCGTGGCGGGACTTCTGTGCGTCTGGCTCGTGGTGCGCGCCAACATCTGGAACTGGTTCTGGGGGATAGTCAACGTCTCCCTGTTCGCCTACATCTTCTGGAAGAGCAGCCTGTACTCCAGCATGCTCCTCCAGCTCCTGTACTTCCTGCCCATGCAGTTTTACGGCTGGTGGATGTGGAAGAAGGGGGGGCCGAGCCAGGACGACGATCTGCCGGTGTCGCGGCTTTCGCCCGCCGCGGGGGTGGTGTCGTTCCTGGTGGCGTCCGCCTTCACGATGGGCTGGGGGCTTTTCATGAGAAGCCAGGGAGGCGCGGTCCCGTTCGGGGACGCGGCGGCGACGGCGCTGAGCATCGTGGCGCAGTACCTCCAGGCGCGCAAGGTGGTGGAGTCCTGGTACTTCTGGATTGCCGTGGACCTGTTGTACGCGCTGTACGTGCTCCCGAGCCAGAAGTTGTGGGTAGCAACCGGGCTGTACGTCATCTTCCTGGGGATGGCGACGGCGGGCGCGATCGAGTGGTACCGCCTCTGGAAGAAACAGCAGCAGCAGGGGCGGATCGCGGTCGGCCCGGAGCCGATGGCGGCGGCGTGACCGCGCCGTAAAGCGGGTTGAAGGGCAGGCAACCTGTCCGGGTCCAAGCGTCGAACCTCGCCGGTACGAAAGGAGAGTCGGATGCACTACGACAGCAGGAACAGGTTCAACCGAACGCGCGTGCTGACGGCCACCCTCGGCGCGGCGCTGGCCGGCACTGTCGCCGGGACCGCCTTTTTCGCCCTCTCCGGGGCGCGAACCGAAGCGGCGCAGCAGCAGAGCG
>DATLHN010000394.1:0-1524 GCA_035539875.1 Armatimonadaceae bacterium | reverse complement strand
CATCTACACGGTGCTCGCCGACGGCACCGTGGTCATGGACAACGTCCTGACGCCGGTCGGGGCGCTCCCGCCGCTGCCGAAGGTGGGCTTCACGCTCTTCGCGGACGGCGCGCTGGACACGCTGACCTGGCTGGGCCGCGGCCCCGGGGAGTCCTACGCCGACCGCAAGGAGCACTGCGACGTCGGCCTCTACTCCGGCCCGGTGTCCGAGCAGTGGACCGAGTACGTCCGCCCGCAGGAGAACGGCAACAAGGAAGAGGTGCGCTGGGCCGCGCTGACCCGGGGCCGGGACGGCGGCGGGCTCCTCGTGGTGGCGGGCGGCCCTCTCGCGGTCACGGCGTCGCACTTCACCCCGGACCAGCTGGACAACGCCCGCCACATCAACGGCGAGCGCCGCCGCTTCAACCGGCTCGTGCCGCGCCCGGACGTAGTCCTGAGCCTGGACCACGACCAGATGGGCCTCGGCGGCGCGTCCTGCGGCCCCGGCCCGATGGGCGAATACGTCTGCCGCCCCGAAGCCGTACAGTTCCGCGTCGCCTTCCGCCCCTGCGGCGGCGGCAAGCCGGGTGACCTCGCCGGCGTCGCGCGCGAAGCGATCCCGGTGCCGCTCCCGCCGACGGTGGCCCGCGCTGAGGACGGCACCGTCACCCTCGCCTCGTCGCCCGGCGCGACCCTGCGCTACCGCGTCGGCGACGGGGCGGAGCGGGAGTACGCGGCCCCCTTCCGCCTCACGCGGGCGGCCACGGTCACGGTCACCGCGCAGACCGGCGGCGACTCCGCCCTCGCCGCGACCCGCACGGTGGCGCTGCCGGAGATCGTCCCGGTGCGCGCCCTGCCCCGCGACGGACAGAAGGTGCTGCGCGCCAGTTCGTTCGAGCCGGGCGAGGGCTATCCGGGGAACGCGCTCGACGGCAACCCCGCCACCTTCTGGCACAGCGCCTGGAGCGGCGGCGAGGCAGGCGGCGCGGCGAAGCACCCGCACGAGATCGTGCTCGACCTGGGCGGCGCGGGCCGCGCCCTGCGCGGCTTCGAGTACCTGCCGCGCCAGGGGCAGTCCAACGGGCGCATCGCCCGCTACGCGCTGTACGTCTCGGACCGACCGGACGCGGACGGCAACGGCACGCCCGTCGCCGAAGGGACGTTCCCGAACAGCGCGGAGCGGCAGCGCGTCCTCTTCCCCGCCCCGGCGGCGGGGCGCTACGTGCGCCTGGTGGCGCTCTCGGAGGTAAGCGGCGGGCCCTGGGCCTCCGCCGCGGAGCTTACCCTGCTTGAACCAGCCGACTGATCGGGCAGGCGAAGGAAATAGAGAATCAGCATGAATCGCACCCTTTCGCTCGTCGTCTGCGCGGCGGTCCCGGCGCTGATCGCGCCCGCGCCCGCCGCGTTCGCTCAGGCCGCCGATCCGTCGGCGGCGGACCGCGCCGCTCTCCTCGCGGGCGTCCGCGTGATCACCGCGCCCGGGGCCCCGGGTTCACTGGCCGCCTACGGCAGGTCCGCGTTCCCCCTGGTCGTCGGGAAGTCGGG
>DATLHN010000393.1:0-2346 GCA_035539875.1 Armatimonadaceae bacterium | reverse complement strand
GCGACGTGGATACAATAAGGCATGACTGCTGCTCGTGCTGCCCGATTGCCCTTCCTATCGCTGTACGCGCACGGGTTCGTGCGCGCCGCCGTCGCCGTGCCCTCCGTGCGCGTCACCGACCCCCGGCACAACCTGGAGCGGACCGTCGCGCTGGCGCGGCAGGCCGCCGAAAAGGGAGCCGCCGTCGTCCTGTTCCCGGAACTGGGCCTGTCTTCCTACACGGCGGACGACCTTTTTCACCAGGACGCCCTGCTCGAGGCCGTGCGGGAGTGCGTCGGGGAACTTAAGGATGCCAGCCGCGACATCCCGTCGGTATTGCTCGTCGGCGCGCCGCTGCGTCTGGAGAACAAGCTCTTCAATTGCGCGGTCGTCGTGCACCGGGGCCGCGTCCTCGGACTGGTCCCCAAGTCGTACCTGCCGAACTACCGCGAATTCTACGAGAAGCGGCAGTTCGCCGCGGCGCGCGAAGCCGTGGCGCAGAGCGTCCGCCTATTCGGTGAGGAGGTGCCCTTCGGCTCGGACCTGATCTTCGAGGCGGAGAACGTCCCCGGCTTCGCGCTGAACGTCGAGATCTGCGAGGACGTCTGGACCCCGGTGCCGCCGTCCACCTGGGCCGCGCTCGGCGGCGCGACCGTGCTGGCGAACCTTTCGGCGAGCAACATCACCATCGGGAAGGCGGACTACCGCAAGGCGCTCTGCTCCCAGCAGTCCGCCAAGTGTGTCGCCGCGTACCTGTATTCGGCGGCGGGGCCGGGCGAGTCCACCACCGACCTCGCCTGGGACGGGCACGCGCTGATCTACGAGAACGGCGAGCTGCTGCGCGAGTCGGAGCGGTTCGCCGCCGAGGAGCACGTCATCTACGCCGACATCGACCTGGAGCGGCTGGCGCAGGAGCGGATGCGCCTGACGTCGTTCTCGGACGCGACGTCGGACTACCGGGAGAGACTGCGCGCGCTGCGGCGCGTCCCCTTCGCGCTCGACGTCCCGAAGGACGAGGTGCGCCTGGAGCGCCCGGTCGCGCGCTTCCCGTACGTCCCGTCGTCCGCCGCCGCGCGCGACGAGCGGTGCTACGAGGCGTACAACATCCAGGTCCACGGCCTGATGAAGCGGCTGGCGGCCACCAAGATACCGAAGATTGTCATCGGCGTCTCCGGCGGCCTGGACTCCACCCACGCGCTGATCGTGGCCGCGCGGACGGTGGACCGGCTCGGCCTGCCGCGCGAGAACATCCTCGCCTACACCATGCCGGGCTTCGCCACCAGCGACCGGACCCTCAAGAACGCGCACGCGCTCATGGAAGCCCTCGGCGTCACCGCGACCGAGTTGGACATCCGTCCGTCGTGCCTCCAGATGCTGAAAGACCTCGAGCACCCGTTCGCGGACGGCAAGCCGGTCTACGACGTGACGTTCGAGAACGTGCAGGCGGGGGAGCGGACCAGCCACCTGTTCCGCCTGGCGAACCACCACAACGCGCTGGTACTCGGCACCGGCGACCTTTCGGAACTCGCGCTCGGCTGGTGCACCTACGGCGTCGGCGACCACATGTCGCACTACAACGTCAACGCCAGCGTACCTAAGACCCTGATCCAGTACCTGCTGCGCTGGGTGATCGGGACGCGCCAGTTCGACGAGCGCGCGTCCGAGGTGCTCCAGTCCATTCTGGACACGGAGATATCGCCCGAGCTGGTGCCGCACGCGGAGGGCGACGATGCGGACGAGCCCGCCCAGAGCACGGAGCAGAAGATCGGCCCCTACAACCTCCAGGACTTCCACATCTACTACACCACCCGCTTCGGGTTCCGCCCGAGCAAGGTGGCGTTCCTGTGCCACCATGCCTGGGGGGACGCCGCGGCGGGCGTCTGGCCGGAGGGGTACCCGGAGGAGAAGAAGGTCGCCTACGACCTGCCGACAATCAAGAAGTGGCTGGGGACGTTCCTCTTCCGCTTCTTCCAGATCAGCCAGTTCAAGCGCTCCTGCGTCCCGAACGGCCCGAAGGTTGGCTCCGGCGGCTCGCTCTCCCCGCGCGGCGACTGGCGTGCCCCCTCCGACTCCGAGTCCGCCGTCTGGCTCGAAGAGCTGAAGAACAACGTCCCGGATTCGGCGTAGCCGCCGTCAGTTGGCGACGATGGGGCTGTGGGCGAGGGCGACGAGGGCGAAGAACGTCAGCAGGGCGAAGCCGCACATCATGGCGAAAGCCCCGTAGAGGACCCTTTCGACGCCGCTCAGCGGGGGCTCGTCCCGCGCGGCCGGGGCGGGCGTCGGGTCGCCGCCGCCCGCCCCGCCGTCCTGCTCCTCCCAGTAACGCCCGGGCCAGACCGCGCCGGGGCGGAAGAACGTCAGGCGATC
>DATLHN010000392.1:0-5923 GCA_035539875.1 Armatimonadaceae bacterium | reverse complement strand
CGTCCTCTTCATTACCGCGGACGCTCCTCTGATCCGGCCGTCGGCCGTGCGGGAGTTCCTTGCCGGATGCGCGGCGGCGACCCCGACGGGGTACGAGCACGATCTGTTCGTCTCCGTCGCGCCCCGGACCAGTTTCACCGGGCCGTACAGGGGGTTCACGAAGCCCTTCAACACCTTCCGCGACGTCGCCGTGTGCCACGGCAACCTTTTCCTGCTGTCACCCAAACTGCTGGACAACCAGGACCTGCGGGAGCGGGTGAACCGCATGTACGCTCGCCGCAAGAACGTCCTGAGCGTCGTGGAGGCGTTCGGATGGAAGGTGGCGCTGACGTACGTGATCGGCGCGGAGTTACTGCACGTGGTAACACTGAAACAGATGGCGGACATGGCGTCGCGCCGTCTGGGGATCGGCATCGTACCGGTCCTGGTCGCCGACCCGGACGTCACGATGGACGTCGATGAGGCCGACGACTACGAGTTCGTGCGCGATCGGCTGGAGGAGCGCGCGGGCGCGCCTGCGGGCGCGTCAGGCAGCGTCACGGAGCGTCTCGTCCGATGCAACTGAAGGTGCTGACTTTCAACCTGCTGTACGCCGGGGCGGACAACCCGGCCGGCTCCTGGTCCGAGCGCCTCCCGCTCGTCCTCGACGTGCTGCGCTCCGGCGCCGACGTGGTCGCGCTCCAGGAGGCCACCCACGTCCAGCTCCGCGACATCGAGCACGCGCTGGGAGGTTACGGCATCGTCCCCGGGCCGGAAAGCGGGGAGACGCGGATGCCGCGGGTGATCCAGTCCGCTGGTAGCCTGCTGCGCCGGGTCACGCGCCGCAGGCAGCGCGGCAGGCACCACGCCCCCCCGCAGCAGGCGGCGGATGCGTCGCCGGGGCGTATCGTCCACGCCCCGGCGCACCCGCACCCGCAGCACCCCCACGCGCCACACGCCGTACATCCCGCGCACCCGGTCGCGCAGTACACCTACCCGTACCGCCGCGGCGAGCACTGTGCCATCCTGTACCGGACCGACCGGTTCGAGGTGGCCGACGAGAACGCGTTCTGGCTCTCGCACGAGCCGGACGTGTCCGGGAGCGTGCTTCCCTGGTCGTGGCTCCCGCGGGTGGTGAACTGGGTCTGCCTGCGCGAGCGCGAAGGGAGCCACCCCGCCGCCGCGAGCGCCGCCGCCGCGCGCTCCGTGATGGTCTACAACGCCCACCTCGACTTCCTGCCCTGGTCGCCCGTACGCTCGGCCCGCATCCTGCGCGCCGCGCTCGACGCCCACTGGGACGGCACCCCGCAGATTCTCATGGGCGACTTTAACGCGGCGCCGAACTCGGCGGCGTACCGCCATCTTTCGCGCGACCTCCAGCACGACGCCCACCCGCACGCCCCGCACCCGCCCCTGATGGACGCGTGGCTCGCGGCGGCACAACGGGAGGGCCCCGAGGGGACGTATCACGGCGGCACGGGTCGGGTTCGGTGGATGGGTCGGCTGGACCGCATACTGTTCCGCCCGGACCTCGAAGTACAGCGAGTGGCCACGGTGACGCACCAGAGCGGCAGCCGGTTCCCGTCCGACCACTACCCGGTCCTTGCGGAACTGCGAATGAGGTAACCGGCATTGGCAACCCCGGACCAGGCTCCCCCGGACCAGGCTCCCCCGGCGCGGCCCGCGGCGCTGTCCCCACTGGCGCAGCGTTTCGTCAGCACGGTCGTGGGCGTGCCGATCGTCGCGGCCGTCTGCGTCTGGGGGGCGACGCCATTCGTCCTCTTCGCGGTCGCCCTCGCGGTCATCGCCCGCTCCGAGATCACGCGCGCCTACCGGCGTCTCGACATCCGGCCGAACTTCCTGCTCTCGCTGATCGGCGCGCTCCTGCCCGCGGCGGTCCTGCTGCTGCCGCTGCCGTGGACGACCGGGACGCCGGGCGCCCCTCTGACGTTCCTCCTGATCCTGGCCTGCGGTCTCATCGCCGCCAGCCTTCTGGAGACCGGCGCGGCCTCGCACGCGGGCAGTACCATCCAGACCGGGCGGAACATGGCGTACGGCCTGCTGTGCGGGGCGTACGTCTCGCTGTTCACCGGGGTCGCCCTGCTGCGCGTCATCCCCTGGCGCTTCCCGGAAGGCGCGACCCTGCTGTTTCCGTTCGTGACGGGCGGCGCGGCGCTGGTGCTCGTGACGATGGCCAGTACGATGGCCTCCGACGCGGGCGCCTTCTTCGCGGGGCGGTGGCTCGGGCGTCACAAACTGGCGGTCGGACTGTCGCCGAACAAGACGACGGAGGGTCTTGCCGGGGGCATGATCGCCAGTATCCTGGTCGGCAGCGGGGCGGGCTGGACGCTGCTCGGCTCGGTCGGGTTCGGCCTGCTCGTCGGCATCGCGGCCGCGGTCCTCGGCCCGATGGGCGACCTGTTCAAGTCCGCCCTCAAGCGGGAGATCGGGATCAAGGACTTCGGCTCGATCATCCCCGGCCACGGCGGCGTCCTCGACCGCTTCGACAGCCTCCTGTTCACCGCCCCCGTGGTCGTGCTGATGGCGCGGACGTTCGGGCCACATTAGGCCGACGACCGCCCGACGACCTAATCGGCGTCGCCGTCGGCGGGCAGGCCCATCTGGACCAGCGCCCAGTGGCAGGCGGCGCGTACCGTCGGGTCCGGGTCGGCGAGCGCCGCCCGGAGCACGGCGCGGTCGCCGTGCTCGACGCTCCCGAGGCGCGCGACCGCCAGGGCGGCGTTGCGCCGCGCCACGGGCGACAGCCCCGGGCGGCCCACCAGGCGCACGAGCGCGGAGACGAACTCGGGGCGGCGGGGGCCCGGGTGGACGCGCTGGACGCGGTAGAGGCTGCCCTCCAGGTCCGCGAGCGGCGCGTCGGGATCCCGGAGGATTTCCAGGTCCCGCAGGAGCGACTCCTGGGAGTAACTTTCCGGGTCCATGACCTTCTGGCGCGCGAGGTCGAGCGCGGCGAGCAGGGAGGCGAAGACGGGCGACAGGCCCCGGGGGATGTCGTGCTGGAGTTGCTGGAGCATCTGGCGCTGCTCGATTACCTGCGTGGAGGTGAGCGTCGCCAGCGCCGCGCCCTCTGCCGCCGTCTCGGAGAGCATCTCCCGGAGCTTGTCGTCCAGCAGGCTGGAGGCGCGCTGGAGCGTGGTCGCGGGGGCGAAGAACTCCCTGCCCAGCGCCTGCTCGATCAGGGACAGCAGTTGCACTTTGAGCGAGCGCACGTTGCGCGACAGCGTGCGCACCAGCTCCAGCGGACTGCGCTCGTGGCGCGACGCCGCCAGTTCGTCCATCAGCCAGCGCGTGTTGCTCCGCGCCAGGTCCTCCAGGACGGCGACCGCGAACGCCCGGGTGTCCTCCAGGTCGAGGGGCGGCCCGGGGAGGCGGGAGCGCAGCACCTCGACCGCCCAGGGGACGTCGATCCCGCCCAGCGGCGCGAGCGCCGCGTGGACCCGCTCCGCCACCCGGTCGAACGGCACCGTCCGCTTCGTCAGCTCCCGGAACAGCACCTCCAGGGTCGAGCCCTTCACGCCGCCCCAGTTCATCGCCTGGCCCGGCAGGTAGAGGATGCCCAGGCGGTGCAGGTCCTCCTCGGCGCGCGGCGCGACGGCGTTGTTCGCCCCCTCGGCGACCACGCGCACGCGCAGCCGGGGCGCGACCTGCGCGTCGATCACGTTCGGGATGGCCGCCGGGATGAAGACGTCCGCCTCCTCCAGGATCATCTCCCGGCTGTCCGCGCCCCGGAACTCCGGGCGGGCGCGGTCGGCGTCCGAGGGGGTCGCGACCCAGAGGGCGTCGAGCGGTCCTGCGTACTCGGTGATCGGGCGGCGCTCCGCGCGCAGCCGCCGCAGCTCCTCCGGCAGCAGGCCGTTCGCGCGGTAGATCGCGCCCCACTCGTCTGCGACGCCCGAGACTTCGAAGGCAAAGTCCGGCGACTCTTCGTGGAGCAGCCGCGCGACGGAGCCGCCGACGTCGCCGAAGCCCTGGATGAGCACGCGGATGGGGCGGTCGGGGTAGCCGCCTGCGGAGGGCAGGGCGTAGCGCGCCATGGCGGGGTGGCGCAGCGCCTCCTTGAGGGAGGCGGCCACCGTCCGGCCCGTCAGCTCCCACGCCTGGTGGGGGAAGCCGCCCGCCCCGGCGTCGAGGCCCGTGACCGCCGGGAGCTGCCGCCGCCGCCGCGCCGCGCCCATCCCGGCCGCGGCGGCGTCCACCCAGGCCATCTCCTCCTCGCCCATGCGCATGTCCGGCCCGCCGACGTAGCGGGTGGCGAGGACGTCGGCCAGCGCCGACGAGGCGGCCCACGCCTCCAGCGCGCCGCGCTTCTGCGCCGCGGTCACGTCGCCCACCGGGTAGTAGCGGACGCCCCCCTTGCCCAGGATGAAGAGGGGCATGCTGACCTCGCCGTAGAGCGCGGTCACGGCCTGGAAGTGGCCGCTGCCTGCGTCCTGCACGACGATCGTCTTGCCGCCGTCGAAGGGGACCTCGCCGAACGGGTTCTTGTCGTGCATGGCTTCGGCGAGGCGTATCACCTCGTCCAGCAGCCGCTCCTTCGGCTTCGACGGCCCGACGGCCCCACCGTCCGTGTAGCAGAGCCGCCACGCCGCCTCGCCGACCCGGGCCTCCCCCTCGAAGTAGGCGGGGTGGACGCCCGCGTAGAAGACGACCGTAACCGGCAGGCCGCGCTCGGTGCGCAGCGGCTCGAAGGCGTTGGTGGACGCGACGGATTCCAGGAGCTCGGCTGCCTCCGTGGGCATTTCCCCGGGGGGGAGCAGCTCGGCGAAGTGTGCCAGTGCCGTCGTCAGTTCGGCGACGCTCGCCCGGGCGAGCGGGTCGTCCGCCGCGGGCGCGGGCAGGCGGAGCCGGTCCAGAACCTTGCGCACGGCGTCGTCGCCGCGCACGGCCGCCGCCCCCGAACGTCCCTGTGTGTCCATGATTGCATCCTCATCGATGACGCCCGCCCGCGATCGCGGGCGGGCGGCGCTGCTAACGCTGCTGCGGCTGGCCCGCCGCGTGCTGCTCCAGGGCGCGGCCCACCCGGTCCAGGAGCGTCCGGCCCTCCCCCGCCAGTTCGCCCTCGGTGAGCGGCGCGGACCGCTCCAGGTAGGTGCGCAGGTCTTGGAGGAGCTCCCGGCGCTCCACGACCCGGTCGTACTCCTCGCACGCCTGGCGCAGCACGGACTTCAGTTCGTCCGCGTCCCAGGGCTTGGTGATGTAGCGGAAGATGTGGCCGTTGTTGATGGCGTCGATGACCGCCTTGATGTCCGAGTAGCCGGTGAAGACCATGCGGACCGCGTCCGGCCACCGGCCCTGCACCTCGGTCAACAACTCCACGCCCGTCATCTCCGGCATCCGCTGGTCCGACATGACCGCGTGGACCGGGTGCTGGCGCAGGACCTCCATCGCCTCTTCCGCGCTCCCGGCGGTGTGGACCTCGAACTCCCGGCGCAGCAGCCCGCGCAGCGAGTACAGGATCTCCGGCTCGTCGTCGACTACCAGAATCGGGTGCTTCCCGTTTTCCGTCATCCCGCCCTCCTTTGTCGTCCCTACCCCCGAATGTGTTGCTCCCCCGGACCGTCCCCCTCGCGCGGCGGCGGTCGGAGCGGGAGCCGGACGCGGAACGTCGCGCCCTTCCCGGCCTCGCTCTCGGCCTCGATGCTGCCGCCGTGGTCCCGAATGATGCCGTAGCTGACCGACAGGCCCAGCCCGGAGCCCTGCCCGACGGGCTTGGTGGTGAAGAAGGGGTCGAAGATGCGCGGGAGGTTCTCGGGCGCGATTCCCGCCCCGTCGTCCCGCACCTCGATCACCACCCCGCCGCCCGACGCCGCGGCGCGGGTGCGCACCCGGACGGCGCCCCCCGGCTCGCACGCGTGGACGGCGTTGATGAGCAGGTTGAGCAGGACCTGGTTGATCTTGCCGGGATGGCACAGGACCGGGGGCA
>DATLHN010000391.1:0-5117 GCA_035539875.1 Armatimonadaceae bacterium | reverse complement strand
GCAGGCGACGGGCCTGAACCACCTGCCGCGGCTCATGCACCCGCACGGCGCGGCGATCATCGGGACCGTCCAGCAGGTGTCGGGCGCGGTCGGCACCGCGCTCCTGGTGACGGTGATGACGACTCAGACGCACGCCGCGCTTGCCCTCGCGGGAGCGGGCACCTCGCCCGCCGCGCGCCTGGCGGCGACGGCCCACGGCTTCCACAGCGCGTTCACGGTCTCGGCGGTCCTGTCGGTGGTGCCGCTGGCGCTCGTGCTCTGGCTGGTGCTGCACCTGAAGCGCGCGCCCGCGCCGGCGGCCGAAGGCGGCCCGGTCTTCTCCGGCCATTGAGGGAACGTCAGGCGTAGAGGTTTCCGGACTATCACGCCCGGATTTCTCTCACCCCCCGCCCTCGTTCCTCGGGCGACCCCCTCTCTCGCAAGCGAGAGAGGGTGGCGAGCCTCAGCGAGCCGGGTGAGAGTTCTCCGGGTGAGAGTGCTCCGGGACGCGGGCCACGAGCAGGCAGACGTCGTCGCGGATGCCGCCGGGAGTGGCGCGCCCCTCGACGCCGCCCATCATCCGGGCGGCGATCTGGCTCGAGGTCGCGGCGGGGTCCGAGGCGCTCTCGCGGAAGATGCCGGACACGCCCGGGACGCCGAGCATCCGCGCGCGGGACGGTCCCGCCTCGGTCAGTCCGTCGGTGAAGAGGGCGAGGACGTCGCCCGGCTCCAGCGTCAGCGTCCGCTCCTCGTAGGGCGGCGCGCCGGGGAAGCCCGCCAGCACCGGGCCGGTCGGCCAAAGCTCCTCGACCGCGCCCGAGGCGGCGCGGCGCAGCAGGCCCGGCTCCTGGCCCGCGTTGACGTACGTCAGGGTCCGGCGCTCGGCGTCGTACGTCCCCACGAACACCGTCGCGAACCCCTGGAGGAGGTTGTGCGCTCCGATCAGGCGGTCGAGGGAGGTGATGGCCCCGTCCAGCGTCGCGCCGCGCAGGTAAAGAAGCGTGCGCAGCATGTGCCGCAGCGTCGCCACCTGCGCGGCGGCGGCCAGCCCCTTCCCGCTGAGGTCCGCCACCACCAGCGCGTGACGCCGCTCGTCCAGCGCGAAGACGTCGTAGAAGTCGCCCCTGATGCTCGCCTCCGACAGCGCGGGCTGGTAGCAGGCGTCCACCTCCAGCCCCGGCACGTCGGCCGCGATAGACGGCTGGAGCGCCGCCTGGAGCCGCTCGGCGATGTCGTGCTCGCGCTTGCGGACGCGGGCGTCCTCCATCGCCGAGCGGACGAGGGTGGCGGCGGCGCGCACCAGCTCGACCTCGGCGGGCGTCCACGCGCGCGGCGCGTCCGCCATCGCGGCGACCAGCGCCGCCACCGGCAGGCCGTTCTCGAACAGGGCGACCCCGAGGATGGCGCGGAGCCCGAGCGCGCGCAGGGTGTCGGCGGCGCGCGGCGAGAACACGGGGGCCGACGCCTCCAGGTCGTCCGCCCGGAGCAGACCGCCCGGCCCGCCGAACATCTCCCGGGCGTCCACGTCCAGTGTGGACGTGCGGTACGTCCCCGAGATCGAGCGGAGGTCCGGCCGGTGCCAGTCCGCGCCGACCCGCGCCCAGTCGCGCGGGACGTCGTACTCGGCGAAGTAGCAGCGGTCGGCCCCCATCACGCGCCCGAGCTCGCGCACGGCGGCGGCGAGGACCGCCTCCGGGTCCGTGAGCGAGCGCACGGCCTCCCCGATGCGGTTCACCAGCGCCTCGCGCTCGGCGCGGGCGTGCAGCGCCGCCTCCGCCTCCTTCTCGCGGGTGACGTCGCGGAACTCCAGCACGCAGCCGACGGCCGCGCCGCCCTGCTCCAGCGGCGCGACCGCGCACACGACCGGGAACGGGGAGCCGTCCCTGCGCACGAAGACGTCCTCGTGGCCGCGCAGGGGCTCGCGTCCGCCGTACGACGGTCGTTCGACCGGCGGGCAGCGGAGGGCGTCGTGCAGGGGGCGGCCGTGGACCTCCTCCGCGGCGTAGCCGGTGATGCGGGTGAAGGCGGGGTTGACGAAGGTGACGCAGCCGCGGGTGTCGAGCATCGCGAGCGCCGAGTCGGCGTTGTCGGTGATGGCGCGCAGCAGCTCGCGCTGGGCGCGCAGCTCCTCCTCCACCCGCTTGGCCGCCGTGATGTCCCAGCCGACGCCCACCATGCGTTCGGGCCTGCCGTCCGCGTCGCGGTACGCCCGGCCCTCGCCCGCGACCCAGTGGACGCCGCCGCCGTCGGGGTAGGTGACGCGGAACTCGGTGTGGAAGTCGCCGCCCCGCTCCAGCGCGCCGCCTATCTCGGCCAGCACGCGCTCGCGGTCGTCGGGGTGGATGCACGCGGCGTACGTCTCGAAGCGCCCGTCGAAGGTGCCCGGGGCCATGCCGTGTATCTCTTCGAGGTGCCCGGCCCAGTTCAGGCTCCCGGTCGCGACGTCCCACTCCCAGGTGCCCATGTGCGCGGCGTCGAGGGCGCGCCGCAGCCGCCCTTCCGCGACGCCGCCCGCTTCGACTGCGGCGGCGGCGGGGTCGGCGTCCGGTTCTCCGGGCAGACCGCTGCTCACGCGGCTCACCGCGCCCCCGGCATCCCGGGCGCGCCGGGGTACGGAAAGTCGGCGCGGCGCGGGCGGGTGACGATCTGGGCGGGCATTGCCTTATGATACCCGCCCTGCCGGGGCGAAAAACGGGGTTTGAGCGGGCGAGCGAGGGCATTACCGCCCGCGCCGCCGCAGTCGATGCGGAGGCGCCCGCCGCCGCGGGCGGCGGCTATCCTCCGGCGGCTGCCGAGGTTTCGACGCGGCGGAGGAAGCCGAGGGCGAGGTCGGTGAACGCCTCGGGCGCGGCGTACTGGACCGCGTGCGGCGACCCGGCAACGGTGCGGTACTCCGACTCCTCCGGGTGCGACGACGCGAGGGCGTCGGCCAGAGCGCGCGCCGCCGACTCCGGGACCACCGAGTCCCGGTCGCCGCGCAGGATCAGCCACGGGGCGCGCACCGCGCCCGCGTCGCGCACCGGGTGGTCCGCCCGCATCCGCGCGATCCCGTTGGCGAACCGGCGCGGCCCCGCCTCCAGGTACATCCGCGCGATCGTCCCGTCGAAGAGGGCGGGCTCCATCACCGCGTCGCGCGCCAGCCCCCGCGCCATCTGCCCGAGCGTCATCAGGTCGCCGCCCGGGGTCGGCCCCGCCAGAATCAGGGACGCCGCCCGCCCGGGGTGCCGCCGCGCGAGGGCGAGGGCGACCTGGCAGCCGAGCGAGTTCCCGGCGACGTGCGCGCGCTCGACGCCGAGCAGGTCCAGCAGCCGCGCGACCCAGTCCGCCAGCCGCGCGACGCTCGGCACGCGCCGCGGCCCGCCGGAGCGCCCGAAGCCCGGCATGTCGACGGCGTAGACGGGGCGTTCCGGTCCGCGGCGGGCCAACTCGAGCAGGGCCGGCTTCCACACCCGCACCGAGCACGACAGCCCGTGCAGCAGCAGCAGCGGCGGGCGCGCCTCCGCGTCCGGCCAGGCGTCCGCCCGCCCCGGCAGCACCGCCCAGACGCGCACGCGCCGCCCGTCCAGGCTCTCCCACTTGACGTGGATCGGCGTCGTCCCGTTCTCCCGATCTTCCCCGGATTCCCTGGCGCGTCGTCCCATGCGTTGTACATCAGGCATACCCAGGGCGGGCGGGTATACTACACGGGCCGGACGAACAAACCCCGCGCGAAAGGGAACCCCGCCTTGGCCTCATCCCTCGACGAAAAGCGGCTCGACGCCGCCCGACGGGTCCTCGAACAGGTGGCCGAAGTCCTCGACGCCCGCTTCTCGGTCCGGCTCTGGGACGGCTCCGTGGTGCCGATGGGAAGGGACGTCGAGCCCGGCTTCGTCCTCGCCATCCGCGGGCCGGGCGTCCTCGGCGCGCTCCTGCGGCGCCCCGGCATCGAGACCCTGCTCCGCCACTACGCGTGCGGGGACATCGACTTCCTCGGCGGCGACCTGATCGCCTTCGGCGAGGTCGCCCGGGACCGGCGGGGCCGACGCGGGGCCGGGCGCGGCCTCGGCAAGCGCCTCCTCCCGCGCCTCCTTCGGGAAGCGTCCGTTCTCCTGCTCACCCCCCCGGACAGGCCCGGCCTGGAACACGGCTACCGCGGCGACGAGGCGGGCCTCAGGAACTCGGCGCGCGACAACAAGGAGTTCATCCAGTTCCACTACGACGTCAGCAACGAGTTCTACCAGCTCTTCCTCGACCCCGAGATGCAGTACTCCTGCGCCTACTTCACCGACTGGGAGAACACGCTGGAGCAGGCGCAGCGCGACAAGATGGAGATGATCTGCCGCAAGCTGCGCCTGCGGCCCGGCGAGAAGATGCTGGACATCGGGTGCGGCTGGGGCGGCCTGATCTGCCACGCCGCGACCCGCTACGGCGTCACCGCGCACGGCGTCACCCTGTCGCAGCGCCAGCACGACTTCGCGGTCGAGAAGGTGAAGCGGCTCGGCCTGCAGGACCGCGTCACCGTGGAGCTTCGCGACTACACGGAGGTCGAGGGGACGTTCGACAAGGTCTCCAGCGTCGGCATGTTCGAGCACGTCGGCATCGACAACATCCCGGCGTACTGCCGCAAGGTGAATTCGCTGCTGCGCGACCGGGGCCTGTTCCTGAACCACGGCATCACGCGCCGGGCGAAGGCGAGCCGCCGCGACTTCCGGAAGATCACGCCGGAGAAGCGCCTGATCCTGAAGTACATCTTCCCCGGCTCCGAGCTGGACCACGTCGGCCACGTCCAGGAGTGCATGGAGGCGGGCGGCTTCGAGATCCAGGACGTCGAGGGCTGGCGCTGGCACTACGGCCTGACCTCGCGCTACTGGTGCCAGCGCCTCTCGGCCCGCCAGGACGAGGCGATCGCGCTGGTCGGCGCGGAGCGGTACCGGATGTGGGTCGCGTACCTCGCCGCGGTCAGCTTCAACTTCGCCGACGGCCCGCTGCGCCTCTACCAGATCCTCGCCACGAAGCACGGCAGCAAGGGTCCGACCGGCCTCCCCCCCACCCGCGCCGACCTCTACGAGGAGTGGCCGGACTCTCGGGACTCTCACCCCCCGCCCTCGTTCCTCGGGCACCCCCCTCTCTCGCAAGCGAGCGAGGGGGGACTGTAGCGC
>DATLHN010000390.1:0-4645 GCA_035539875.1 Armatimonadaceae bacterium | reverse complement strand
CGTGCAGCAGCTGGCGGCGCAGATGAACGCCGCCGTGACCGCCCTGGGCGACCCGCAGACGGACGCCCTGGTCGTGGACTCGGTCGGCCGCAAGGGCGGCGCCGACGAAGTCTTCTTCTCCCCCGACGCCGCGAAGCTGGTTCCCGCGCTGCTCGCGGAGTACGAGGCCGTGCCGTGCCCGGCCCCGCGCCCGAACGAAGTCGGCCTGCTGGTGGGCCGCATCCCCGGCTACTCCCGCTTCAAGGGCGTGACGCCGCCGCAGATGCGCTACTCCTCGAACCGAAAGCCGGGCTATTAGCGCGGAAGCGGTCGCGCCGGGCGACACTCCCGGGTTTCGAATACTGTGAAAGTGCCGCGGGCTCAGGCCCGCGGCACTTCGCGTTTGTCGCGGGCGGCGCGCGGCCCGCCATCCGGCCACCGCCGCGCGCGCATGCGCTTCGACCCGACCCGGTTCCACCACATCAGGACGCCGGTGGCGAACAGCGCGGCCGGGGCCAGGCCCGCCGCGGCGTGCAGGACGCGCGTGAGCAGCCCGCCCCAGAGGCCGATGTGGAGGGGGAAGCGGGCGTTCAGGAACCGCTGCCCGGGGAGCGCGGACGCGGCCCGGTCCACCCGCAGCACCGCGCCCGTGTAGGGGTCGAGGTAGATGTAGTTGACGCCGTTCGGGTGCAGCTCGCCGGGGAGCATCTTGCGCACGATCAGCGGGGCGTCGGGCTTCGCCGGGAAGCTGATCCGGCGCACCACGCCGCCGGGCAGGGCGTCGTCGGCGCGGCGCAGCAGCTCCCCGAGGGGGACGGGGACGGCTCCGGGCGCTGGCGGCTCCACGACCGGCTTCTTCGCCGCCTCCGGGTTGCCGGAGAGGCGGGCCGCGGCGGCGGCGGACGCGTCCTTGAACGCGAGGCTCGTCCCGGTAAGCGCGATGAGGGCGACCAGGCCGCAGACCCAGAAACCGCCGGTGCGGTGCAGGTCGAAGTTGACCCGCTTCGCGCTCGCCGTCCACTTCACGCGCACCCGCTCACGGAACTGCCGCGGGTTGGCGGGCCACCAGAGCACGAGGCCGCTGGCGCAGAGGAACAGCAGCCCGAGACCGGCCCAGCCCGCGACGCGCTCGCCCGCCTCTCCGGCGAGCAGCGTGGTGTGCAGGGAGAAGAGAATCCCCATCGGCGTCCGGTCCGCGTCGCGCTCCCCGAGGACGGTCCCGGCGTAGGGATCGACGAGGACGCGAACCGTCGTGCCGTCGAGCCACCCCTCGTGCGGGTCGCCGGGGCCGGGCGCGACAAACAGGTGGCGCAGCGGCGCGTCCGGTCGGCGGACCCGCACGGCGTCCGCGACCCGCTCCAGCGGCGCGGGCGGCGCAGCAGCGCCGTCGCGGGGGACGGAGACGCGCAGGGCGGGGGGCGCGATCAGGCGGTCGATCTCGTGGCGGAAGACCAGCAGGCTGCCCGACACGCCGATGACGGCGGCGAGCAGCCCGAGGGTCATCCCGACCACGAGGTGCAGGTTGAAGAGCCAGCGGCGCAGGGGGGACACGGCGGCAGCGTCGGCGGGGCGTCGGCTACTTCGGCCGCTGCTCGGCGGCCGTCAGGACCGCCTGGCCCTGCGGCGAAAGCTCGGAGCCGTCGCGGTACCAGAAGTTGAACTGCCCGGCCTTGAACGTGGCGGTCGGGCGCAGCGACTTGACGTGGCCGTCGGCGAACAGGTAGTTGGTCAGCCCGCTGTGGCCCTTGAACAGGGCGTTGATGTAGACGCTGGTAAACGTCTGGCCCGCGTACTTGCCGTGCGTCCAGGGGTGCGACAGGTCGCCGCGGTCCACGACGAACGTCACCCACGGCACCTTCTCGATCTCGGTCACCGCGATCAGCTCGGAGACCTTCTCGATCTCGGCGAGGGTGACGCCCGGCGAGCGCTGCTGCCCGAAGAGGCCGCGGCCCTTGCCGTCCGCGGGCACCGCGCCCGGGTCGGTGAAGTTGGCGGCGTAGGAGACGGGGAACTCGGGGTCCCAGCTCGGGGTGTCGTTGTCCGGGTTCGACGGGCAGGAAAGGAGCTGGTGGTTCTTGACGTACGGCTGGATGACCGAGCGCCAGGAGTGGTCGTCGTAGCGCAGGTTGTTGTCAGAGGCGTCGAACGGCTCGAAGCGCCGGTTGGGGTAGGTCTCGTCGTAGTCCTGGACGTACATCAGGAGCGCGGTCCCGATCTGCTTCAGGTTGCTGGAGCACGACGTCTGCCGCGCCTTCTCGCGCGCCTGGGCGAATACCGGGAAGAGAATGGCGGCCAGGATGGCGATGATCGCGATGACGACGAGAAGCTCGATCAACGTAAAGCCCGCCCGGGGCTGAGTGGAGGCGGATGCCGCGGCACGACGACGCATGGGATATTCGCTCCGACAGGAATTTGGTTCGATCCAGCGGGGACCATGGTGGTCGGCGACCGAATCGTTCGCCCATAGGGTAGCACGAGTTTCCGGGGGCTGTCAACGCCCGCCGCCCGCCAGGACGCACTATTTTTCGCGGTTTTTACGTCTTCCCGCGCCGCCGAACGACTATATGAGTGCGTGGCTTGACGGACAGGCCGTCCGGTTGTACTGTTGGTCTTGTACGCGTCCGACGTCCGGACGCGCGCGTGCGCCGCTTGCCGCGCGGCACCGCGCGAACCGCCGGGTGTCATTGGAAGGTCGTTCGCCCGTTTGTCCAGGTAGTGTCAACAAAGGAGTTTGACGAATGGAAAACGTGTCTCTGCCCGTGTCTCTGCCCGTCTCGCGCCGCCGTACTGGCTTCACCCTGATCGAGCTGCTCGTCGTTATCGCGATCATCGCGATCCTCGCCGCCATCCTGTTCCCCGTCTTCGCGAAAGCCCGCGAGAAGGCGCGGCAGACCGCCTGCCTGTCCAACTGCCGCCAGTTCGGAACGGCGCTCACGATGTACCTGCAGGACTACGACGAGGCGTTCCCGCTGGTCTGGAACAGCTACGTCAACACCGCCGGGGTCACCGTCGCCCGCGACTGGACCGTGGACCTGATCCCGTACGTCAAGATGGGCGACGAGCGCATGGCGCAGCAGGTCAACGCCGCGCTGGCGTCCACCCGCCCCGACCTCTTCACCGCCAACATCGAGTTCTACCAGTGCCCGAGCAAGGAGCCGTCGCGCGACACCCGGGGCTTCCGCCGGGGCTACGGCTACAACAACTGGCTCGCCCAGGGCGCTTCCACCATGCGGTCGCTGGCGCAGGTCGTCGCGCCCGCGGAGAACGTCGCGTTCGCGGAGATATGGGGCGAGGTGGACCGGTCGGTGCCGTTCGGGACGCCCGGGGACACGCGCTTCCACCCGGAGGCGCGGCACAACGAGGGGTTCAACATCACCTTCTCGGACGGCCACGCCAAGTGGGTGAACCGCAGGGACCCGAAGGCGAACTGGCCGACCGGCGTCGCGACCAGCACCACGGACGCGCCCAAATCGACCTACTGGCACGTCGGCATTTAGCCCGCGCGCGCGCTTTCGTTCCGGACGGCCGCGACTCGGCGAGTCGCGGCCGTCGTCGCGCGGCTATTGACGACGGCGCGCCCGCGGTGGTACTCTTATCCACCGTTTCACCGCTGCGGTCGACGAAGGAGTTTTACACCGTGGAAACTGCGCCCCGTTACGCCCCGCCCCGATCCGCGTTTACCCTCATCGAGCTGCTCGTCGTGATCGCCATTATAGCGATCCTCGCGGCGATCCTGTTCCCCGTGTTCGCCCAGGCCCGCGACAAGGCGCGGGCGACCTCCTGCCTCTCGAACAACAAGCAGATGGGCCTCGCGCTCGTCGCCTACTCGCAGGACTACGACGAGACGTACCCGCGCGTCTACACCAACGTCGCGCCGCAGGGGCCGCGCGACTGGAAGACCGACATCACGCCGTACACGAAGAACACGCAGATCTACATCTGCCCGTCGCGCGGCAGCCAGCTCTACGGCTACGGCTACAACTACTACTACGCGACGTCCACCGGCATCCCGCTCGCGAACATCGCGCTGCCCGCCAAGCAGCTCATCGTCGGCGAGGTGATCCCGACCGCGAGCACGGCCGTGCCGGGCTTCGACTCCACGGGCGTGGACCGGCTGGTGCCGACGAACTGCACGCTCGGCGCGGGCGACGCCCGCTTCCAGGCGATCGCGCCGCACCAGGACGGCATGGAGGCGGTCTTCGCGGACGGGCACGCGAAGTGGCTGAAGGACGCGCAGGGCAAGACGCGCATCAAGCCGCTCGGCGACAAGACCACGGTGGCGTGCGGCCAGAACAACGCGAGCGACCCGGCGCAGGGGACGTGGTGGCTGCCCAACGACGTGTCCCCGTAGCGGCCGTAGGGGGTCGCCGTCGACTGAAGTCGCGGCGAGCCACCGGAACTGCCCCGGCGGCAGGAATGCGCGCGGAACCGGCGAACAGGTCGTCATGGCTGCTGCTGCTGACGAGGGCGGGCGTCCGGGCTTCGCCGGGAAGGTGCTGTGCGGGTACCAGGGGTGGTTCCGCTGCCCCGGCGACCCGGCCGGGACGCCCCCCGACACGTGGTTCCACTGGTTCCGCCGGGGCGCGTCCGCCGCGGGCGGGGGGCTGGAGCCGACCGTGGAGATGTGGCCGGACCTTTCCGAGTTCGACCCCGACGAGCTTTACCC
>DATLHN010000389.1:0-4880 GCA_035539875.1 Armatimonadaceae bacterium | reverse complement strand
TACCGGTACCACCGGGAAAAGGACGACGCGAACCTGCGTTACATCCAGGAACTGGAGCAGAAGCAGGGGGAACTGGAGCGGGCGAACGCGGAACTGGAACGGAGTCAGACAGAGTTGCAGGACCTGTACACGGCGACGGTCGAATCGTTCGCGCTCGCCATCGACGCGAAGGACGCCTACACCAAGCAGCACATCAGCCGGGTGAAGGACTACGCCGTCGCGCTCGCACATGAGCTCGGGATGCGCGATACCGCCCTCCGGGCTATCGAGTACGGCGCGCTGCTGCACGACATCGGCAAGATCGCGATCCCCGAGGCCATCCTGAACAAGGCGGGCAAACTCACCGACGAGGAGTTCGAGGTCATCAAGGAGCACCCGGTCAAGGGCGTGGAGATCCTCGAGCCGGTGCGCTTCCCGTTCCCGGTCCTCGACGTGGTGCGAAGCCACCACGAGCGGTGGGACGGCAAGGGCTACCCCGACGCGCTGGAGGGACGGGAAATACCCATCGGCGGGCGCATTCTCGCGGTCGCGGACGTCTTCGACGCGCTGACATCGGACCGTTCGTACCGCGCCGGGTGGTCGCACGAGCGCGCCATCGAGTACCTGATGGCGAACCGGAACACGCACTTCGACCCCGAGGTCGTGGACGCGTTCCTGTCCGTGCTCAAGCGTCTCCAGCAGCAGGAAGGCGTAGGGGAGGGGAGCGGCCGACCTGCGGTCACGGCCGAGTCGCTTCCGAGCGAACTGCGCGAGGCGGTGGCCGACGGCATAGACCGCGTCTCCCAGGACCGGATGGCGACTTCGCTCAACGGCAGCCGGAACGGCTACCACAAGGCTGCGAACGCGGCAGAGTCGGGGAACGGCCTGGCTTCCAAGGACGGCGAAATCGCGGAGTCCCCTTGCGCGCGCACCCCGAGTAGCGTAGAATAGGCCCAATAGTCGCGGGAGTAGTTCAGTGGTAGAGCGTCAGCTTCCCAAGCTGAATGTCGCGGGTTCGAATCCCGTCTCCCGCTTGTAAGTCCGTAAAGGCTCCGGTGTCTCCTCTCGAGGAGCGCCGGGGCCTTTTGCTTGGAAGCCCGCGCAACAATTTCCCGTTCTGCCTTGCGCGCTTACGAGCGCGGGGGTATAGTGTTTGTGTAACACTAAGCATCGGCGCTGCACCGCAACCGGTCCGGGTGGGGCAGGGTCCGATCCGGACCGCGCGACGTTTGCCTATAGTTAGTGTTGCATATACAATAAATCAGGAGGCGACAGCCATGCGGATCGAAGCGTTCATCATCGACCCTCAGGTCAGTTTCTGCGACCCGGCCGTCGGGGAGCTGTACGTCAACGGGGCGGAGCAGGACATGCGGCGACTGGCCGCCTTCGTCCGGCGCGTCCCGCAGAAACTCGACGCCATCCACGTCACGCTCGACAGCCACAACCCGTTCGACATCGCCCACCCGCTGTACTGGAAGGACGCCCGGGGCAACCACCCCGACCCTTTTACGATCATCTCAGCGGGCGATGTCGAGAACGGCGTCTGGATGCCGGTGCGCCCCGGCCTGTTCGAATACAGCCTGGAGTACGTCACCAAACTCGAAGCCGGGGGGCGCTACCCCCTGTGCATCTGGCCGCCGCACTGCCTGATCGGCAGCGTCGGGCAGACCGTGATCGAGCCGCTGGCCGCGGCGCTCAAGGAGTGGGCCGAGGCGCGCGTCGGACTCGTGGACTTCGTCACCAAGGGATCGAACCCGCTCACGGAGCACTACAGCGCGATCCGCGCCGAGGTGCCCGACGCCAACGACCCCTCGACGCAGCTCAACACGCGCCTGATCCAGTCCCTGATGAAGGCGGACCTGATCGTGCTCGCCGGCGAGGCGGGCAGCCACTGCCTGGCCAATACGGTGCGCGACCTGGTCGGCGAGTTCGGCGACGACTCCTACGTGAAGAAGCTCGTCCTCCTGGAGGACTGCACCTCGCCGGTACCCGGGTTTGAGAAGTACCAGGACGACTTCATCGCCGACATGACCGCCCGGGGGATGAAACTCGCCCGATCGACCGACTTCCTGCTCTGACGAAACGACCGACGGAGGATACGACCATGAGCACCACCTCTTCCCCCTTGAACGGGGCCCTGGACTTCGACTTCGACCGGAGCCACCTTCCCGGCAGCAGTTACGGCTACTCCGGAACGGCGCTTTCGCAGCTGGCGGACGGCGCGACCGAGTACACGCTGGCCACGATCGTCGTGGACGGCAGCGGCTCCACCGGCGGTTTCCGCCGGGAGATGCAGGACGCGGTCGGCCAGATCGTGGTGGGGTGCCAGCGGAACCCCCGCGCCGACAACATGATGCTGCGGCTCGTGGAGTTCGACGACGACGTGCGCGAGGAGCACGGGTTCAAGATGCTTACCCGGTGCAACCCGGGAGACTACGCGGATTTCATGCGCCTCGGCGGCACCACCGCCCTGTACGACTCCGCCGACAACGCGGTGGGGGCGATGGTCGCCTACGGGCAGCAGCTGACCGACCAGCAGTACGCGGTGAACGGCATCGCGGTGGTGATCACGGACGGCGGTGACAACGCCTCGAAGCTGTCGGCGACGGCGGTGAAGAAGCGCGTGGAGGACGCGCTGCGCGGCGAGGTGCTGGAGTCGTTGGTACTGATCCTGGTAGGTCTGAACCCCGCGAAGGACGCCGCGCTGACGAAGGCGCTGTCGGACTTCGCCCAAGACGCGGGCTTCCGCTACATCGACATCACGGACCTGACGCCCGCGAAGTTCGCGAAGCTGGCCGACTTCATCAGCAGGAGCGTGTCGGCCCAGTCCCAGTCGCTGGGAACGGGCGGGCCGAGCAAGCCGATCGACGCCTCGCAGCTCGTGATATAGCCGCGTGGGTTCCGGGCGGGAGAGGTACATCCGCCCGCCCGGAGCCGACGGGCCGGGGAGGACGAAATTGCCCGAGACTATGACCGCCGCCGCTGTGAGCGACGGCTACACCGTGCAGGGGGCGTCGCACCACGTCTGCCAGGACTACGCCAGCGCGGGGACGCCCCCCGGCGAGGACGGCGACGCGTGGGCGGTCGTCAGCGACGGCTGCTCCAGCGCCCCCGACACCGACTGGGGCGCGCGCCTTCTGGCGCGCGCCGCCGGGGCGCACGTCGGTTCGCTGGTCCCCGAGTGCCCGGGCGACCCGGCCTCGTGGCTGGCGGCGGCGGAGCGCTACCACGACCGCGTGATCGGAGAGGCGGCGGGCCACGCGCGGGCGCTCGACCTGACGACGCCCGCCCTCACGGCGACGCTGCTGACGGCGCGGACGCTCGGGAACCGTCTCGTGGTGGCGGCTTACGGCGACGGCGTGGTGGCGCTGCGCGAGCGTAACACGGGGCGCTGGCGGGTTCTGGCGCTCTCCTTCGCGGACGGCAAGGCCGCCTACCCTTCGTACCGGCTCGACCCCGACACGCTGGCGCTGTTCCGCGGCCTGGAGGCGAACGAGCGGCGGGTCGCGGCACTGACTCTGCCGGGGGGCGAGGGGGAGGGGGCAGCGGAAGCGCCGCCCGCGGCCCTGGAGTCGGACTTCCTGCTCTGGGCGTTGCCCCGCGAGGCGTACGACACCGTCGCGCTGCTCTCGGACGGCGCGACCTCGTTCACCGGGCCGCCCGATGGCGGGAACGCCGGTGCACGAAGTCCGGTGGAACTATACGAAGTCCTGCCCTTGCTGCTCGACTTCCGGCTTATGACGTGCGGATTCGCCCGCCGCTCCCTCCACTCCTGGCAGAAAGCGAGCCGCAAGCGCGGCTGGGAGCACTACGACGACCTGTCGCTGGCGGCGCTGTACCTGCCGCCCGTTGCTGAAAACATGGGGTGATCGCGATGGAGGTCTTCGTCCGGGGGAAAAACCGGGTCGTCCTCACGCAGGCCGACTTCAAATCGGGCGGCGGCGAGGGCAACGTCTACGTCAAAGGGGCGACCGCGTACAAGGTATACCACGACCCTGCGGGCGCGATCCCGCCCGCCAAGATCCAGGAATTGGAGTCGCTGACCGACCCGGACGTCATCCGCCCGCTCGACCCGCTCGTGGACGCGCGGGGCCGGACCGTGGGCTACACCATGCGCGCCGTTCCCGCGGGCATGCCGCTGATCCAGACGTTCAGCCGGGCGTTCCGCCAGCGCGAGGGGCTCACGCCCGAAAAGGTCGCCCCGCTCGTCGCGAAACTGCGCGGCGGCGTGCAGCACGTCCACGACCAGGGCGTCCTGATAGTGGACCTGAACGAGATGAATTTCCTGGTGGACCCGGGATTCGACCACGTCTACTTCATCGACGTCGATTCGTACCAGACGCGCTCGTTCAAGGCCCGGGTCCTCATGGAGTCGGTGCGCGACCGGCACTGCGCGGGCCGGGACTGGGACGAGGGGACCGACTGGTTCTCGTTCGGCGTCGTCTCCTTCCAGATGTTCACCGGCATCCACCCCTACCGGGGCGCGCACCCGCGCGTAAAGACCCTGGACGAGCGGATGCTGGCCAACCTTTCGGTGCTAGGACCCGACGTCCGGGTGCCCGCGGCCACCCTGCCGTTCTCGGTCATCCCGGCGAATTATCTGAGCTGGTACCGGGCAGTGTTCGAGCAGGGCGCGCGTATCGCGCCGCCTGTGGGCCTCACCGACGTGATCGTGCTCTCTCCGTTGTTCCGAGTGAAGCAGCAGAGCGGCGGCGACCAGTTTGACATAACGGAAGAGGCGGCATACGGGGCGGGGGAGGTCGTGCGCGTCTTCCGCGGCTTCGTGCTCACGACCGAGGGGCTTTACCAGGGGACGCGGCGGCTCGCCGACGCCCGCGCCGCAGGAGCGCAGGTCGCCCTGACGCCGACTCTGGGCCACGCACTCCTCGCCTGGATAGACG
>DATLHN010000388.1:0-20291 GCA_035539875.1 Armatimonadaceae bacterium | reverse complement strand
GCCGTTGTCCCCCACTCCGGGGCAGGTTGCTTACGTGTTACGCGACCGTTCGCCACTGGCGCATTGCTGCACCCGTTCGACTTGCATTTCTTAGGCACGCCGCAAGCGTTCGTCCTGAGCCAGGATCAAACTCTCCGAAAGTAAATTCACGCGGCTCACGCCGCGGAAGCTTCAGAGTTTTATATAAGGACGCGACCGAAGCCGCCTTCCTTATATATAAGTCCGATAACCCGACACTGGAGCATGCCGTTCCGCTGAAGTCACTCAAAAGTAACGTCCACCGAAATATGCACGCTATGCTGTCCGTTATTTAGCTTTCAATGTTCCGATGGCTTCGCCAGGACAAACAAAAACCGCAACCCTGTGTTAGCGGCAGCGGCGTTTCCGTCCCTGGCTCATTTCGCTTCGGCATCGGCCTCGGCGCTCATCGTTATATCGCTTCGTTCCCGGCTTGTCAAGTCCTCGTTTTCACGATTTCTCAACGCGTCTCCGCTCACTCCGCGATCACTTCAAGGTGCTTGTCATCGGGTCAGTGCCCGGCAACGAGAAGGATGTTATCGCCGCCACAAAGCCTTGTCAAGGCCATTTGGAAACTTTTTCGAAAACAGTTGATTGCCCCATCCACCCTCGCGCACGCGCGCGTAGTGCGGGGGTAGTAGGATTGACGTAAACGACTGTTTGTGGTATCATGATGTGGTTAGCACCCGATAAATTATAGCAATAACTGACGACAAGAGATACTCCGCGCGCGGTCGGATTTGGCGCGGGAAGCGACGTATCGTACGAGGAAACAGGAGCGACGATTTGGCCAGAACGAAACAAGCGACGGCGGCGATTGCGGAAGCAGCGGCGGAAGGCGAAGTCGTGTTGAACGGCAACGGCGTTGCCTCGGGGAACGGCAACGGCAACGGAATCGGCGACCCGGGCGAGCACCAGGACGTTGTCACCGGTACCGTCGACTTCGACGGCAGCAGCGACTCCGTCGAGAAGATCAAGACGACCTATGACGCCAACGCCCTGAGCCGCCTTGAGGGACTGGAGGCGGTGCGCCACCGGCCGGCCATGTACATCGGCGACACGGGAGTCAACGGTCTGCACCATCTCTTCAAGGAGATCATCGACAACTCCATTGACGAGGTGCTGGCCGGCTTCTGTACCGCCATCAAGGTAACGCTTTCCAAGGACTTCACCATTACGGTCGAGGACAACGGGCGCGGCATTCCCGTCGACATGAACAAGCAGACGGGCAAGCCCGGCGTCGAGCTGGTCATGACGGAGCTGCACGCGGGCGGCAAGTTCGGCGACGGCGGATACAAGACGTCCGGCGGACTCCACGGCGTCGGCGCGTCCTGCGTCAATGCACTTTCCACCTGGCTGGAGACGACCGTCCGGCGCGGCGGCAAGGTCCACCGCATCCGCTTCGAGCGCGGCCGCGTGAGCGAACCCCTGAAGGTGGTCGGCAAGGCCGATCCCGAGGTGACGGGCACGACGCAGCGGTGGCTGGCGGACGACACGATCTTTACCAGTGCGCTGACGACCGAGGGCAAGCTCCACTACCAGCCCGAGCGCCTGCTGGCGCGCATCCGCGAGCTGTCTTACCTTAACCGGGAAGTAGCCATCACGTTCATCGACGAGATGCACGGCGAGGAGCCGGTAACGTACCACCACAAGGACGGCATCGCCGAATACGTGGCGCACCTGAACGAACTGAAGGACCCGCTGCACGCGAAGGTGATCTACTTCCGCGCGAAGCGGGAGAACGCCCAGATCGAGATCGCGCTGCAGTACAACAAGGGCTATCAGGAGAACATCTACTCCTTCGCAAACAACATCAACACGCACGACGGCGGGACCCACCTGTCCGGCTTCAAGACCGCTCTTACCCGCGTGGTCAACAACTACGCGCGCAAGAACGGGTTCCTCAAGGAGAAGGACACGAACTTCACCGGCGACGACGTGCGCGAGGGCCTGACCGCGGTCATTTCGGTGCGCATCTCGAATCCGCAGTTCGAGGGGCAGACCAAGAACAAGCTCGGTAACCCGGACATAGAGGGCACGGTCAACTCAATCGTCGGCGAGGGTCTCACCCAGTTCCTGGAGGAGAACCCGGCCGTCGCGCGGGCGATCATCGACAAGGCGTTCACGGCGGCAAAGGCGCGGGAGGCCGCGCGCAAGGCCGCCGATCTGGTCAAGCGCCAGAACGCCCTGGACAGCGGCGGCCTTCCGGGCAAGCTCGCCGACTGCACCGAGCGGGACCCGAAGAAGTGCGAACTGTACCTCGTAGAGGGTGACTCCGCGGGCGGCTCCGCCAAACAGGGACGTGACCGGCGCACCCAGGCGATCCTGCCGCTCTTCGGCAAGATCATCTGCGTCGAGAAGGCGCGCGTGGACAAGGCGCTCGACAACGAGGCCGTGAAGATGCTGATCTCGGCCGTGGGCGTCGGTCTCGCCCTGCACTCCGAGGACGAGGACAAGGACGACGCGACCAACCGCTTCGACCTGGGGCGGCTGCGCTACGACAAGATCATCATCATGACAGACGCGGACGTGGACGGAGACCACATCCGGACCCTGCTGCTGAACTTCTTCTACCGCTACATGCGCCCGCTGGTGGAAGAGGGACACGTCTACATCGCCCAGCCGCCGCTCTACTCGGTGCGCATCGGCAAGGACGAGAAGCGTTACGCGCGCACCGAGGCGGAGCGCGACCAGATCCTGAAGGAGATCCGCCGCAAGGACGTTCACATCACCCGGTTTAAGGGCCTGGGCGAGATGAACCCCGAGGACCTGGCGGATACGACCATGAACCCGGCGTACCGGACGCTGGCCCAGGTGACGGTGGAGGAGGCGGCCGAGGCCGACCAGATGTTCACCATCCTGCTCGGCGACAAGGTCGAGCCGCGGCGCGCATTCATCGAGCGCTACGCCAAAGAGGTGAAGGACATCGACGCCTTCTAGCGCGTCCCCAAGTCCGGGAGCGCGCCCTTCCCGTCGGACGACGGGAAGGGCGCGCGTGTTTTATTCCGAATCGTCCAGCGGCGAGACGGCGTCCGCGGCGACGTACGCCACGACGCCGTTTTGCGCTTCCACCCGGACGTAGGAACCCTCGTCTTCCACGATCCGAACGTGAGTTCCCGCCGGGAACCGGCCGTCCGGCGGAGCGGCTTGCTGCGGCCCCGTCAGGTAGTAGTCGGCGTCGGTCGCTAATACGTGTGTGTGCCCGTCCCCTGCGTTGCTCATGTCGGTACGCTCCCTCGAAGATGGATACCTGCACAATTCCCCGTCGTCCCTCCCCCACCCTCCCCGGCGGACATGGCCATCCGCCCGTATAATGCGGGCGTGACATCTCCTCGGATTCGGATCAGGTCTCTTCGGATCGCGCGCGCAATCGGGCTGGCGACCTTGGCGCTCGTAGGGACGGCGCACGGCGGCTGCGGCCCCGCGAGCGGGCGCGAGCGCGTGGACGTCGCGGAAGGCGTGACGTTCCGGAGCGAGGCGGACGGCTTCCAACTGCTGGAGGTAGACCTGAGCGTGGCCCGCGTTCGCGCCCGGGTGGTGGCCGACAACGTCCAGCGGCTGCGAAACAACTTCGTCGGAGACGCGCGCACCGTCAGCGAATGGGCGCGGCGCGAACCGGGCGCGGTCGGGGGGGTCAACGGCGGCTTCTTCGGGGATACGTACGACGAGGTGGGCCAGAGAAAGCAGATCGTGCAGCTCGCCCTGGTGGCCGGAAAGGTGGTCGCGCCGGGAAGCGACACCGCCTCCGCGCGGCAGCCCGGTCAGCGCTACCTGCGATCCGCCGTGGGCTTCCACGCGGACGGCACTCCGGAGATCGCGTGGGCCATCGGCACGGTCCGAAACGTCGTCAAGCGGTACGACGCGCCGGTGAACCCGCTGCCGGGCAGCCCCTGGCCGGTCCGGAGCGCGGTCGCCTGCGGCCCCCGGCTCTTCGCGGGGGGCGAACTGCGCATCGCCGACGGGGAGGAGCGCCTGGCCAGTCCGGGCGCGCTGAGCCGGGCGTTCGTCGCCTACGACCTGGTCGACGGACGCCCGCGCCACCTGGTGCTGGGCCGGGCGGACGCCGCCGAGTACGCGGACGTCGCCCGCTTCCTGCGCGGCCACTTCTACCGGCGCTTTGGGACCCGGGTGGAAGAAGCGATGTGCCTGGACGGCGGGCCGTCGGCGCAGGTGGTCTACCGCGACGGCCCGCGCGGCGTCCTTCGGGACGCGGTGCCGACCGGCGTGCGCGTCCCGACCGCTATCCTGCTCGTCGAGCCGTAGCCCGCCGCATCTGCTCAGTCCGCCTCGGGGTAGGACCCCAGGATCGTGATGAACAGGCTGTGCTCCTCCAGCATCTTGAGGGCGTGGGAGACGCGCTCCTCCTGCCGGTGCCCCTGGAAGTCGATGAAGAAGACGTATTCCCACGGCATCTGCTTGGTGGGGCGCGACTCGATCATCGTCAGATTCAGGTTGAAGGTGTCAAAGGCCGTCATGGCGCGCAGCAGCGCGCCCGCCTTGTGCCGCACCGAGAAGAAGATGCTGGTCTTGTCCTTGCCGGACGGCTTCGGCTCGTTCTGGCCGATCACGAGGAAGCGCGTGCGGTTGTGCGGCGAGTCCTCGATGTGCTGGGCCACCACCGGAACCTTGTAGATCTCGGCGGCGATATCGGTACAGATCGCCGCCCCTTCGGAGTCGACCGAGGCCATCTGGGCGGACTTGCTGTTGCTCGTCACCTCTACCACCTCGACTTTCGCGAGATTCTCGCGCAGCCAGTTGCGGGACTGTGCGAAGCTCTGCGGGTGGGCGTACAGGCGCTTGACGGACCGGAGCGAATCGGCGCGGGTCGCCAGGTGGTGGTGGACGGGGACGAAGACCTCGGCGCAGACCTTCAGCGCGGTTTTGGAGAACATGTCCAGGGTGTAGGGAACGACCCCTTCAGTGCTGTTCTCCACCGGGACGATGCCGTAGTCGGCGGCGTCACGCTCGACTTCGTGGAAGACGTCTGGTATAGTATCGACTGGCTTGAGTTCCGACGACGAGCCGAAGCGGTTAAGCGCGGCGCGATGTGAGAACGTGCCGGGGGGGCCCAGATAGGCGACCCGCAGCGGGGCCTCCAGGGCGCGCGAGGCGGAAATCACTTCCCGGAAGATGGCGCGGATCGCCTCCGGCGGGTACTTGCCCTCGTTCTTCTGCAGCAGGCGCTCGAAGATCTGGCGCTCGCGCTCGGGACTGAAGTACTGAGTCGCCGTCTTTTCCTTGCTCTTGCCCACCTCCTGAACAATCTCGGAACGGCGGGAGAGCAGCGAAAGAATCTCGTCGTCGATCTCGTCGATCTTACGGCGCAAGTCGTCGATGGCCATGGCGGTCCTGGTAGTCGCTTCCCGGTTAGGGAAAAGTGGGGATTTTCGGTCGCTTCAGTATATCACGCGACCCCCTCGCGCCTACCGGCGAGCCCATCCGCCGTATGTGGAAGATTTGAGCGCGTCCGGGACTCTTCTCCCCCGAACCCGGGTGGCGAGCGGTCCCGGACGCCTTATAATGAAGGGCTGGCAGCACGCGCGCCGACACCGTTAAACCGGCAGCGCGAGTAGCCGCCGATTAAGGACGCGATACCGATGCCGGACTGGTTCCGACGGCGCGACGCCGCCTCCGCTGCGGCGCAGGCCGTTCCCGAAGGGCTCTTCACCCACTGCAAGAACGAGAAGTGCAAGGCACTCCTCTATACCAAGGATTTTGAGCGCGACCTCAAGGTCTGCCCGAGGTGTGGCTACCACCACACGCTCACCGCGGACGAGCGCATCGCCTTCACCGTCGATCCGGAGTCCTTCACCGAGATGGACGCCGACCTTGCGGCTGCAGACCCGCTTACCTTTCCCGAGTACCGGGATAAGCTCACGAAGGGTGAGAACGTCACCGGCCGGTCGGACACCATGGTCTCCGGCGTCGCCACGGTAGGCGGCTGGCCCTGCTCCCTGCTGGTCGCCGACTTCCGCTTCATGGGCGGTTCCATGGGCTCCGTCTTCGGCGAGAAGTTTGTGCGCGCCGCGGACCGCGCCATCGAGAACCAGACCGCGCTCATCACCTTCGTTGCCTCCGGCGGCGCGCGGATGCAGGAGGGCCTGCTCGGCCTGATGCAGATGGCGAAGACCAGCGCCGCGATCGCGCAGTTGAACGAAGCGCGCGTCCCGTACGTCGTCGTCCTGACCCACCCCACCACCGGCGGTGCGTTCGCCTCGTTCGCCTCGCTCGGCGACGTCATCTACTCGGAGCCGGGCGCCTACGTCGCCTTCGCCGGGGCGCGCGTCGCCCAGCAGGCGAAGCAGTACAAAGAGCCGCCGAACTACCAGACCGCCGAGTTCCAGCACGAGCACGGGATGGTAGACCGTCTGGTCCCGCGCAAGGAGATGCAGCTCACCCTTACCCGCACGCTCGCCTTCTTCGGCGCCGCGGGCAACGGCGAGCGTGCGGGCGTTGCCGCCGCCGCGGCATCGGAGATCGACCCGGCGATCAGCGAGAGCGTTTCCCGGCGAAACGGAAAGGCTTCGGCGAAGTAGCAGGCATGGATACTCTGAACGTTCTCGAATTCGAGCAGACGATCGCGGAGCTGGACGGGACCATCGAGAAGATGAAGCTCGCCGCCGGCCGCGAGGGGCGCGACGTCGACGAGCAGATCCACGAGGTCGAGGCGAGGCGCGACGCCTACCTGCGCCAGTTCTTCGCCAAGCTCTCGTCCTGGGATCAGGTCCTGCTGGCACGGCACAAGGACCGCCCGTACACGCTGGACTACCTACCCGCGATCTGCGAGGACTTCCTCGAACTCTCCGGGGATCGGCTTTTCGCCGACGACGGCACGATGATCGGCGGCTTCGCCTCCTTCGACGGGAAGCCGGTCATGGTAATCGGCCAGCAGAAGGGCCGCGACCTGAAGGAGCGACAGAAGCGCAACTTCGGGTACGCCCGCCCGGAGGGATATCGCAAGGCGCTACGCCTGATGAAGCTCGCCGAGAAGTTCCGCCGCCCCGTGCTCACCTTCGTGGACACCCCCGGCGCGGACTCGAACCCGCCGTCCGAAGAGCGCGGCATCTCCGAAAGCATCGCCCGGAATCTGCGCGAGATGGCGGCGCTCCGGACGCCGACCGTGGCTGTCATCATCGGCGAAGGGGGAAGTGGCGGCGCGCTCGGGATCGCCGTCGCCGACCGCGTGCTGATGCTGGAGCACAGCATCTACTCGGTCATCGCGCCGGAGGGGTGCGCCTCGATCCTCTGGCGCGACCCGTCGCGCGGTGCGGACGCCGCGCGCGCCATGCGGGTCACCGCGAAGGACGCCCTGGAGATGGGCCTGGTGGACGAAGTGATCCCGGAGCCGCTCGGCGGCGCGCACCGCGACCCGGAGGCGACCGGAATCGCCATCCGCGAGGCCGTCGCCCGTCATCTCAAGGAGCTGACGAAGCTCTCGGCGACCCGCCTGCTCAGCGCCCGCCTCGAGAAGTACCGGGGCATGGGCCGCTTCCGTGAGACCGACGACGGCGAGGGTGGAGCACCCGCCACGGAGGACGCCCCGGGCGTGCCCGCGCCGGTGAACGCGGGCGGATAACGGTCCGACCCGCTACTCGCCAGGCCGGACCCGGTCCCACTCCCGGCGTCCGACCTCGCGCACCTCGCCGTTGGCGAATAGCACCCAGCGGCCTCCCCCGCCATCTCTCGACTCCGACCATGCCACGGGCGTTACCGACCGCTCCCGCGGGCGAGAGGGCCCGGCAGGCTGTGGCCGCTCCGGGTGGTAACGCAGCGTAATTCGGCCCTCTGCCGGGGCACGGCGGCTCGCCTGCCAGTCAGGCCCCACCGCCGCCGCGTCTACCCGATCCGTGGTCACGGGGAAGACAACGGCGGCCACCAGCGATCCCATCGCGACGCTCGCGGCGAGCGGGCCGACCACGCGCCGCAGGCCGACCGCGAACGCCCGCGCGCCATATGAAAGTAGTTCCCGCTTCCTCAGGTACAGGCGAACGGCTACGAATCCCGTAACTGCGGCAAGGGCACGCTCATAGAATGATGCCTCGGGTCGCAACGATTGCGCCGCGCTGAATGCCGCCGCGACAACTGCAAGGGTAAACCCGACGACGCATGGAAGCGCCCCCGCCTCGTGTCGGTTAGTCCCGGATGTGGTGCCCATGCTCCCATTATGACATCCCGTGCCATCGCGGGAATGCCGCATTTTACGAGTTTGCAGTCTCGCGCTTCCGCTCCTCGGCCGCCCGGCGGCGGGCCTCTCGCGGCGTCTGCTTACTCTCGTTCCAGGGGAAACGGCGCTCGCCGGGGTACGGCTTGCCGTCGAGACCGAAGCCGAGGATCAGCGCCCGGCGGGGAGTGGTGGACGTGTTCGCCGCCGCGTAGTGCAGGGTCCGGTTCAGATGGATGGTAACGCCCCCTGGCTTTAGCGGGCAGGCGACGGCAGCGGAGGTGTCGCCCTCGACCAGTTCCAGGCCATGGATGCGCGTGTCGCCCCCGATGCTGCGGTGCGGCAGCACGTCCCATCGGTGGCTTCCCGGGACAAACCAGAGGCAGCCGTTCTCGACCGTCGCCTCCTGGAGCGGCATCCACAACGATATCGAGCGGTACTCCAGTTTCGGGTCCCAGTACGCCTCGTCCTGGTGCCACGGCGTCGGCGCGCCGACTCCCGCCGGCTTAAAGATGGCGTGGTCCCCGCGCGGCTTCACCTCCGGCCCGAGCAGCGCGCGCGCGATCGCGAGCGCGTTCACGCGGAACAGGCCGCTGCTAAGCTCCGGCGCGTACTTCGTCGGGTTGAGGATTTGCGGCAGCCGCGCCTCCGCCCCCTCCTCGTCGATTCCGCCCAGATCGAACTGGTTTCCCTCCTCGCGCCCCGCGCGGGCGGCGAAGATTCGGTCGTAGGCATCCCGCATCCAAGCCAGTTCGGCGTCGTCCGTGATCGGATCGAGTGCGAGAAACCCGTTCTCGTGGAAGAAAGCGATCTGCTCCGGGGAAAGGTTGACGGTCGCAGAGGTCTCTGTTGTCTCGGTCATGAGTTTGCACTCCCGTATCGCGCGTTCGCGGCGTTGCTGGAATACATGTACGCGACGGCAACGGCTTCCCCCTGCCTTACTCCTCCAGCGTTACCGCCGGGCGAAGCCAACGACGCGCGGACGCCTCCCCGGCGGCATCGCCACGAGAGACGCACGCACTCCGCAGAACCGGCAGGACCGCCTCCGGCGCGCAGCCGTACAGGCCACTCCCCCACGCCGGGTTCGCCTCGACCACGGCCCACCCGCGTCCGGAGATGCGCCCGACATCCACGACAACCGCCGGGGGCAGGGACACCTCCGGATCGGATAGCAGGTCGGCCGTGAAAGCGCGCGCGTCAGCCGCTTCCGTCTCGGTCGCCCGCCACTCCCCGTCGCGCCCCTGCGCCAGTTCGCCGGACCGGAAGTACACGGAGGAGGTGACGACCTTTCCATGGTGCAGAAAGCAGCGGAACTCCAGCTCCCAAGAGACGGGGTCCGCGGCCAGCACCGGCGTCTCGGGGTCCAGCAGGTCGTCGCCGGGTAGGTCTACGCCGGACGCGTACACCCGGGCGGGGAACGACTTGTCATCGGGCGGCTTGACGAATCGGGGAACGGATGCGCGGCGCGCTTCCTCCAGCGTCGTCAGCGAGACGTCGCGCCGCCGCCAGCGCTCCGGCAGGTTCGGCAACCAGTCCGGGGGGGCGTCCAGCAGTCCCAGACCGAGGCGCGCGGCGGCCACGTCCCCGAAAAGGGAGTCCCCGTAGAACGCGACCTCATTGGGCGGCGGGAGCGCCGATGGGTCGATGCGCCACGATCCGACGAGCGTATCCCAGCCCGCCTTCTCGGCGGCGCGACGCATCGCGCGGCAGTCGTCGTTCAGGCGCGGCGGCAACAGGAGCGTGGGCAATCTTAGAAGTCCAGGCTGGTCTGCCCGGCCTCCACTTCGCCCGTCGGCTCGGGTGCCGGAGCCGCCGGGCGGGGCGTCCCGGGACTTGAAACGGTCCGGCGGCGACCGCCGCCGAAGAAGCGCGCGGGGTCAGGACGTTCGTGGACACGCAGGTAGATCGCCGTCATCGCGTCCTCAACTCGGGCACGGTTCGCGGGCGCGGCGACGCTCTCCTCGCCGTTCCGGTCCGCGTACTCCGTCTTGTAGCGCCAGCGGAGGAGCACACGGCCATCCTCCTCCGCTCCCCCCCGACTCGGCCCTACCTCGAACTCGATACCGGCGACGCGTTTGAGCAGGAACCCCCGGTAAGTCCCGGCGCGCCAGCCCGATGCTTTCAGTTCCGTCCTCAGGTTCTCGTCCATCATCCCCCTCGCCCGAACGGCCAGAACGACCGCTTCCTCCGGGCGCGCTGCCGTTTCGGGTCAAGCACGAACAGAGCATCCGGCGGTATCCGCGCCTCTTCCAGGTAGCGCAGCATACCCTCCTCGCCCTTCTTGAGCTTCTCAACCATCTCGTCCGCGTAGATCGGGACCATGTTGAAGAAGTAGACGTCCTTCCCGGGCGCGACCGTCAGCGGCGAGAATTCGTCCGGGACGCCGTACGGCGGCGCGAGCCACCAGCAGCAGAGGTCCGTTCCGGTCGCGAAGCCCGACGGGGGATCGCCGTTCGGAACGGTGTGTCCGGCGAAGAGCCACGTCTCGAACTCGTGCGGAAAGCGCGCCAGCATCTTCATCCACCGAATCGGCCAGTAGAAGCGGCTCTCCTCGCCTGTGCTCGACGTCTTGAACGCCTCGGACACCGGCCAGTCGCGGGGCAGGCAGAGAACCAGTTCCGCGTACCGGTACGGCTCCGCCGCCGGGTCGGGCACCGTCATCGGCCGGTCGCTCATGCCGGTGGTGAAGAGCGTGTAGAAGGGGCGCTCCTCCGTCGGGTCGATGACGTGGACGTCCACGTGCACCAGGTCCGAGATCAGCTCGTGGAAAACGTTGCCGACCGGCCCGACGTGCTTCTCGAAGTGACTGGTGATCGCCTCGATGTTCTCCTCGTCGCCGATCGCGAACTCGAACTCTCGCTCCCGCGCCTCGTGGCGGTAGATCGGAACCGCGTACTCCTGGTCCTCCATCGGCTCACTGCCGCCCCGTGTCTCCTCGCCCACTCCGCGTATCCTCCTGCCGAGCGCGCGTCGTTACGACGCCGTGCGCTGCTTCGCCACGACCCGCCCTAGGGCGACCGCCTGCACCGACGCCGCGCCCGCTTCCAGGAGCATCTGGCGGCACGCCCGGAGGGACGCGCCGCTGCGCGCGATGTCGTCGAGCAGCAGTACGTCACGCCCCGCGACCCGGTGGGCGTCCTCCACCCGGATTGTGTCGCGGTGCAGGCTGGCGTAGCTCGGTCCGCCCCACACGATCCGCCGTATCTTCGTGTGGCGCACAAGGCACCCGGTCGCGTCGATCCGGTCCTGAGACTGTGCCAGCCGCTGGCCCAACAGGCGTATCGGCGGTTCGTTGACGAACGGGTCGTGTGACGGCACGACAGCCACTGCGACGCCCGCCGCGACCATTCCGTCCAGCCGCGCGAACAGCCGCTCCCGCGCCCACTTGCGCCCCTGGTTCAGTGCGTCGATCAGGCGCGTCCACTGGAGCGTCGCCTTGCGGTCGGCCACATCGCTCGCACTGTACCCGGATGCGCCCGTCTCCCGCACGTAGCGCAGTTCGCCGTGCGCGTCCAGCGCGGCGGCCACCGGCAGGTAAATCCCGAGGGTGACGATCCGCTCCGGCTGGTTCCGCTCCCCGTGCGCTTCGTTGAATACCACGCCGTTCACACTACCCCGCGCGCCCGCACACCGGAACCGGGCCAATCGTCCATCGCTTCCGGCAGACAAAACGCCCCCGCCCCGATTAATAAGGGGCGGGGGCGTAGCCGACTACTTGTAGAGCGGACCGTAGGCGGCGCAGGCGCGGTAGTCGCCGCCGTACGGATCGCTCGCCGCGCCGAAGCGCGACCAGACCGCGGGCCGGAACACGCGCTCCGAGGGGACGTTGTGCATGTCCACCGGGATGCGCAGGATCGACGCCAGGGTGATCAGGTCGCCGCCGATGTGGCCGTAGGAGATCGCGCCGTGGTTCGCGCCCCAGTTGTTCATAACCGTGTACACGTCGGCGAACGCGCCCTCGCCGGTGACGTGCGGGACGAACCAGGTCGTCGGCCACGTCGGATCGGTGCGCTGGTCCAGCGTGTCGTGGACGTCCTCCGGCAGGTCCACCGTCCAGCCCTCCGCTATCTGGAGCACCGGCCCCAGTCCCTTCACCAGGTTGACCCGGAACATCGTCACCGGCATCCCGCCCCTGGTCAGGAAGTCCGTCGACCAGCCGCCGCCGCGGAAATACTCGGTGTTCGAGGGCCGCCACCGGGTCGCCTTCAGGCAGGCGTCCGCCTCGTCCTCGCCGATCTCGGTGAAGGGCTTCAGAGCGGGCGCGCCGTCCGCGTTCTTCTGCTCGCCGGTCCAGTCGAGCGCCGCCGGTCCGGAGTTGATGAGGTGGAGGATGCCGCCCGCCGCCGCGCCTTCCAGCGTGTGTCCGGTAACGCGCTTCACCGCCTCGGGCGACCAGTACGTGCGGACGTCGGCGAAGAGCTGCGCCGTTCCGCCGGTCAGCAGGTGGCCGAAGAGCATGGAGATGCCGTTCAGGGCGTCGTTCTCCGTCGCGACGATGTACGGCTGCCGGATGCCGTTCCAGTCGAACGAGGTGGTCAGGATCGCCTCCAGGAAGTCGCCGTTCGGGAAGTGGTCGGTCCACTGACGCTGCCCCTGGAAGCCGCCCGCGGACGCGTTGTGCCCGCGCGACTCCTCGACAAAGCCCATCTCCGCCAGTTTCGGATTGCCGACCATCAGGTCGCGGGCGATGAGGGCCATCTTCACGGACATCTCCCAGTCGCCGTCCTTCTCCTCGCGGCTGCGCGCCTTCCCGGGCGCATTGTTGTCCGGACCCTCGGGGCAGTTCTCCTTCACCCACTTCAGCGCGCGCTCGTACTCCTCCGGGTCGTAGATACCCCGGTCGACGCGGCGAACGAACTCGGTCATGTCGACCGACTCGACGCGCATCCCGAGGTACTCCTCGAAGAGCGGCTGGTCGACGATGGACCCGGCGATGCCCATGCTCACGCCGCCCATCGCCAGGTAGGACGTGCCCTTCAGGCTGGCCGCGGCGAGGCCCGCCCGCGCGAACTGGAGTATCTTCGTCGACACGTCGTCGGGGATCGGCTCGTCGCCCCCGTCCTGCACGTCGCGCCCGTAGATGCCGAACGCCGGAAGCCCCTTCTGCGCGTGCCCGGCCAGAACCGCGGCCAGGTAGACCGCGCCTGGCCGCGCCGTACCGTTGAAGCCCCAGACCGCGTTAGGCACCCGGGCGTCCATCTGCATGGTCTCGGAACCGTAGCACCAGCATGGCGTCACGGTGAGGGCGACGCCCACCCCTTCGCGGGCGAACTTCTCCGCGCAGTCGGCGGCCTCGGCAACCCCGCCGATGCAGCTATCCGCGATGACCACCTCGACGGGCAGTCCGCAGGCGTGGCGGACGTTTCCGGCGATCAGCGCCGCCGCCGCATTCGCCATGTTCATCGTCTGGTCTTCGAGCGATTCCCGGACGCCGCCGTACCGCCCGTCGATGGTAGGGCGGATACCGATCTTCGGCAGGGAAGTGCGCAGGCGGTTGGCCGGAGGGTTCTTCGTCATCGAGCGTTTCCTTTAAACGCGGGGGGAGCGCGCACTGAGCGCGCTCCCCCGCGCGATCATCTGGTTTACGCTCTCCGGTTCGGCAGTGAACTCCGGGAATCCTGCGGCACGCTCCCGCGCGGCGATCAGGGCAGAGAACTGCTGAGTTGCACCGCCTGCACCTGCCGCAGGACCGACATCAGGTCGATGACGTTCCAGCCCTCGACAATCAGCCCGTCACGGTACGTGGCCATGCTCATGCAGGGAAAGGACACCTGCTGTCCCGTCGCCGGTATCCCGAGCCCGTCGCCCCGATGCGTCCCCGTACAGGTGATGTGCGCGGCGACCGTGTCGCCCGACGCGACCACCTTGTCGACCGTGAGACTGATGTCGGGGAAGACGCCGGTGAACAGGTCGAACGCTGCGGCGAACGGCTCGGGCCCGGACAGGACCGTGCCGTTCGGCCCCATGCCGTGCGCGACGACCCCTTCGTCCATCAATTCCGCGATCCGGTCGCGGCGCTTCTGATTCCACACCTCGTCGAACCAGCGGCGAAACATCGCCTCGTTTTGCCGCTCCTTTGACTCCCGTCCCTGGTAATCCACGTCCTCTCTCCTCTCCCCGCCGAGCGGACGGCCCGCCGTATCAGCGAGCCGCGGCGACCGGTTCCCCGGGCTGCGGCTGGTGCGCCGCGGCCCCCGCCGGGGAATGTTCTCCGGGGCGCGGGGCTCCCTGCGCCGCGATCCGCTCGCCCTGGTACTGCGTGAAGTACTGGTCGAACTGCGTGTGGTCGCTCGACTTGTCGCGCGCGACCTCCAGGTCGACCTTGTCGTACGCCGCAAGGCGCGCGAGGCTCTGGTCGAGGTCGATCATCCCCTGCTTCATGCCGGTCTGGATCACCGACCCGAGTTGGAACGTCTTCCCCTCGCGGATCATGTTGCGAACGGACGGCGCCGCGACCATGGTCTCGAAGGCGGCGACGCGCCCCTCGCCCTCCTTGCGCTTCAGCAGGACCTGCGAGACGACGCCGACGAGGTTGACCGCGATCTGGACTCGAATCTGCTGCTGCTGGTGGGTCGGGAAGACGTCGATGATGCGGTCGACCGTCTGGACCGCGTTCGTCGTGTGGAGCGTCGCGAACACGAGGTGCCCGGTCTCCGCCGCCGTGATGGCGAGCGCGATCGTCTCCAGGTCGCGCATTTCCCCCACGAGGATCACGTCCGGGTCCTGGCGCAGGACGTGCTTCAGGGCGGCGCTGAAGGAGTGCGTGTCCGAGCCAAGTTCGCGCTGGTTTATCAGCGACTTGTCGTCCTCGTAGACGTACTCGATCGGGTCCTCGATCGTGACGATGTGCTCGGCGCGGGTGTGGTTGATGTAGTTCACCATCGACGCGAGGGAGGTAGATTTCCCGCAGCCGGTCGGTCCCGTGACGAGGACCAGTCCGCGCGGGCGCTCGCAGAACTCGGTGCAAATCGGAGGCAGGCCGATCTGCTCCATGGTCATGATGTCGAACGGAATGGCGCGGGCGACCAGCCCCATGTTGCCACGCTGCTGGAAGATGTTGACGCGGAAGCGGCAGACGTCCGGCACCTCGTAGGAGAAGTCAAGCTCCAGGTCGCGGTGGAAGATCTCGCTCTGCGCCGGGGTCAGGAGCGAGTGGATGAGGGCGGCGACCGTCTCCTGCGTCAGCGGCTCGGCGTCGATCGGGAGAACGTCGCCGTAGACGCGGTAGAGGGGGGGCGCGTCCGCCTTCAGGATCAGGTCGGACGCGTCGAACTTCGTGACCGCGGAGAGCAGCCTCTGAATGTCGTAAGCCATCGTCGTACGTCCTCCCTAGTGTTTGTCGCCGTCCTTCCGCGCGGCGTGGTTGCCGTGCGAATAGTCGAATTGAGACCCCTGCGACGGGGCCTGACCGTGATTCTGCCCGTGCCCCTGCGCTGCCTGTTGCGCCTGCAGTGCGGCGGCGGCCATCATGCGGTCGTAGCGTTGCTGGAGGTGGTGCGGGTTGGAACTCTTGGCCAGGGCGGATTCCAGGGAGACTACCCGGTCATGGAGCATGTGCAGAAGGAACTGGTCCAGGGAGATCATTCCGAACTCCGAGCCGGTCTCGATGGACGAATAGATCTGATGCGTCTTGGCCTCCCGGATGAGCGCGCGGATGGCCGGCGTTGCGATCATGATCTCGAAGGCGGGGATGCGTCCGACCTCATTCGCCATCGGCAGCAGGGTCTGGGAGACGACCGCCTGGAGCGTCACCGAAAGCTGGGTCCGTATCTGGTCCTGCTGCTCGGGCGGGAAGACGTCGATGATGCGGTCGATCGTCTGCGGGGCGTCCGTCGTGTGGAGCGTGGCGAACACGAGGTGTCCGGTCTCGGCGGCGGTCACCGCCAGGGAAATGGTTTCCAGGTCGCGCATCTCGCCCACGAGGATGACGTCCGGGGCCTGCCGCATCACGTGCTTCAGCGCGTCCGCGAAGGTGTGCGTGTCCTCGCCCAGCTCCCGCTGCTCGACGGCGGCCAGGTTGTCGGCGTGTACGAACTCGATCGGGTCCTCGATCGTGATGATGTGGCAGCGCCGGTTCCGGTTGATGTGGTCGATGCAGGCGGCCAGCGTCGTGGACTTGCCGGAGCCGGTCGGCCCGGTGACGAGGACGATCCCCCGCGGAAGCATGGAAAGGTGCTTGAGTATCTGCGGCAGTTCCAGCTCGTCGATGGTCTTGCTGCGCGCGGGTATGAGGCGCATGACGCCGCCGACCGCTCCGCGCTGTTTGAAGACGTTGACCCGGAAGCGCGCGACGTCGGCCAGGGAGTGGCTCATGTCCATCTCCAGTTCCTGCTCGAACCGGCGGATGCGCTCCTGGTCCATGAGGGAGTACATGAGCCGCTCCGTATCTTCCGGGGTCAGCCGTGGCAGCGGCAGACGCTGGAGCCTGCCGTGGACGCGTATGACGGGCGGCTCGTTGACGCGCAGATGCAGGTCGGAACCCTCGTTCTGCGCGAGGGTCAGAAGCAGTTCGTCGATTCCGGGCAGGGACGAGGGGGCTATCAGGTCGGCGGAGAGACTCTCCACGACGGGGGGCGGCGACGACAGCGGCGCATGCACGTTGGCACCTCTCTTCTCCGGCAGACGTTCCGGCGCGCGCGCCGACCGCTCCGGATTTCGAAAGCGTAGACGATAGTCGGGCCAGAACCGCGCGTCCGCGGAGAAGACGACAGCCCGGTGGTGCCGTCGCCGGTATACGCCGCCGCGGCGGCGCACGCGCCACGTCGCGCGGGTGCTCTATCTGGATTCTACCTTAGGTCGGCGGCCAAACAGGGGCGTCATAGAAATTGACGCATCGCCGCCCCGCTCGCTATAATGGCGACGCGGCGGATGCAAAGAAGTTTCGTCGCGCCGAACGAGGCAAGGATGCTCAACTCGCACCGCGACCCGACCGCCACGACTCGGACGCCTCCCGAGGACGCCGTGAGAACGCCCGAGTCAGCGCGAGCGCCCGCGCAGCCCCTCTGGCGCGGCGTGGTACTCGGCACAGTTCTCGTGCCGATCACCTGCTTCATCGTCTCGTGGGCCGAGATCGTGCTCATGACGCTCCAGATCGGCTACCTCCAGATGCCGCCCGCGGTGATCGGGCTGCTGCTCCTTCTCGTCGTCCTGAACGCCCCGCTCCGCCGCTCCGCCGCCCGTTTCGCCCTCAGCCCCCAGGAGCTGATGGTTGCGTATTCGATGATGGTCATCGCCTCGATGATCTCCTCGCGCGGGCTCATGCAGAAGCTGATCCCGCTGCTCGTCACCCCGAATTACCTCGCGACCGACGCCAACGACTGGCGGGGCCTGTTCTGGCCGTACCTGAAGCCGTGGCTTGTGCCGTTCGACCCCAAGGGCGAGAACAAGCAGTTCGTCGCGGAACGGTTCTTCGAGGCGGTCCGTGCCGGGGAGGCGGTCCCCTGGCAGCTCTGGGTGGGGCCGCTCCTGTGGTGGTCGATCCTCGTCCTGTTCGTCTTCGGGGCGTTCCTCTGCCTCGCGTCGCTGCTGCGAAAGCAGTGGGTGGACAACGAGAAACTGTCCTTCCCCCTCGTCCAACTGCCGCTGGAGATGGTCGGCGCGGGCGACGCCCGCGCCGAGGTCCCCTTCCTGCGAAACCGCCTGACCTGGTTCGGCTTCTTCATCCCCTTCGGCGTCTTCCTGGTCAAGGGGCTGCACACCTGGTACCCGTCCGTGCCGGACCTCCGACTGGAGTGGGTGCTGAACGAGTACCTCCAGCAGCCGCCCTGGAACGGCATCTCCTACACGCCGGTAAAGCTCTCGTTCGCGGTGGTCGGCTTCATGTTCCTGCTGCCGTCGGACCTCGTCTTCTCCCTATGGTTCTTCTTCGTCCTGTCCCGGCTCCAGGACGTCACCGGGCGGGCGTTCAACATGGACATGCCCGCCATGCCGATGTACCCCTGCCCGCTCTACCGCGGCTACCAGGCGATGGGGGCGTACGTGGTACTGACGGCGTACCTCTTCTGGGTGGCGCGCCCGCACCTGAGGACCGTGTGGGCGACCGTGATCGGGGAGCGCAGGGGCGACGACGCCGAGGAGTTGCTCTCCTACCGGGCGGCGTTCTACGGGTTCTGGGCGTGCGCGTTCGGGGCCGGGGTCTTCTGCGTCGCCATCGGCATGTCACCCCTGCTCGCGGCGATGCAGCTCACCGGGCTGTTCTTCGTGGTCGGCATCATCATGGCGCGCTCCACCGCCGAAGCCGGCATGCTCATGACCGAGGCGTCGTTCCGCCCCGCGGACTTCCTGCGCCTGCTCGTCCCCATGCACCAGCTCGGGCCGTCGAATCTGACCGCCCTAGCGCTGACCGACTCCCTGCTGATGCGCGACCAGCGCGGCATCCTGCTCTCCACGTTCCTCGACGGGCTGCGCATCGCGGACGGGGTACAGGTCAACCGACGCCGGTTCGCCGCCGTCTTCGTCCCGGCGATCCTGCTCGCCATCGTCGCCGCGGCGGCGATCCAGCTCTGGCTTCCCTACGCTAAGGGCGGCGTCACGCTCTACGGCTACGTCTACAACGGCAACAACAAGTGGGGATTCGAAGACTACCAGAAGTACATGAAGCCCGGCGCGCTGCCGGTAGGGTGGCAGGGCCCGACCTTCCTGACCGTCGGCGCGGCCGTGACGGCCGCGCTCGTGTGGGGGCGGTCGAACCTTACTGCCTTCCCCTTCCACCCGCTCGGCTACGCGCTCTGCTCGTCCTGGACAATGGTGGTCTTCTGGTTCAGTGCCCTGATCGCGTGGGGAATCAAGAGCCTCCTGCTGCGCTACGGAGGCATGAAGATATACCGGCAGGCGCGCCCGTTCTTCCTCGGGATGGTCCTCGGCGAGTTCTCGTCCGCCTTGTTCTGGACCCTGGCCAACGCCGTCCTCGATACGCCGGTCCCGCCGTTCCCCTGGGCCTGAAACGCGCGAACGGCGGGCTACTTATCGGCGACGTTTCCGGCCATGGCCAGGGAGATGGCCTCCTCGATCGATAGAACCGCGCCTTCGACCCGGGCGAGATCGCTCGCGGAAGTTCCCAGCAAGCCCTCCGCGTGATCGCGAAGCGCGTCGCGCTCCGCCCGGTCCGCGGGCGACAGTTCCGCCTCGTACAACTGCCGGACGGAATCCGCGGCCGCGAACAGCCGTACGGCGCGGCACGCCCATTCTTCCCCGCGGGGCGAGGATCGGGTCGCGGGCGGCGCGTCCTCGCGCGCTTCGGAGCGCCGCGCCGCGGCCCCCACCGCGAGTGCGGCGAACGCATCGAGGCAGTACGCGATGCCAGAATGATCCCCCAACTGCACGAAAGCCTCCAGAGCCTCCCGGTACGTCGGCGCGGCGCACTCCGGCTGTCCGCTCAGGCGAAGGACGTGCCCGAGGTTCAACAGCGCGTGCGCCTTCGTGAGCAGGTCCGGGCACGGCGTTCCCTGAAGGGCATCGATCACCTCCCCGAAATACTCCCGTGCGTCCTCATAGCGCCGCTCGAACCGAGCGACCAGTCCCAGGCCCATCGGGTAACGCAGGTCGGCCCATTCTCCCCGGTCGCAGGACTTGCTCTCCTCGAAATGCGTCCGTGCCGCGACGAAGTTCTTGTCGCCGAGTTCCACGAAGCCGAGGTTGATCAACGCCTCGTGCTTATGGTGCACGTCGCCAGACTTCTGGCTCAGAGCGAGCACTTCCTGAAAAAGGGACCGGCTGGAGACGAAGTCGCCCTGGTACTTCGCGAGCTGTGCCGCGCACAGGATGGCCTCGACGGTGCCATCGAGTGCGGGAGACTCGGCGTCCCGGAGGACCGCGTTCGCCCGAACTGTCTGAAGCACTCTCGCGTAAAGTTTGCGCCCCTCGGTGATGTACCCTACCGTCAGCCAGTAGGGGAAGAGATGCTCGATAAACTTGGTGACGGTGCGTATCTCGCCACGGCCCAGCGCCCATTCGACGGCAGCCTGGGCGTTCATGTAATCCGCGCGGACGGTCTCGACCCAGCACTCCCGCGCGGCCCGCTCCGCCTGTCTTCCCTGCCCGGACTTCGAGCACTCCTCGAGCCGTTGCGCGTGCCGCTGGAGGGCTTCCAGATACCAAGTCGCGTGCCTGCCGT
>DATLHN010000387.1:0-6317 GCA_035539875.1 Armatimonadaceae bacterium | reverse complement strand
GCCCGGCGGTGATCGCCTGGATGTCCGACGAGTCCGACTTCATGACGGACGGCAGCGTCTTGCGCGCGCCGGTCTCCGGATTCAGCACGACCACGTCGCCCTCGCCCGTCGCGGTCACCAGCGACGGACCGGGGAACTCTTCCGACCGGAGGTCGACCCAGCCCCCGCCCCGGTAGCTCGCGCCCGAAGGGATCCCGGTCGAGCGGGCCGCTAGCGTCGCCAGGTCCACCTCGTGCAGCGTCCCCTTCCATTGGAAGTACGCATTGCCGTCGCGCTCCGCGCCGACGTACAGGTCGCCGTAACCCTCGAACTGCTCGGGCCGCCACGCGCCCGTCGTCAGGTCGTAGACGGCGAGAGTCTTGCTCTTGTCGGGGAAGACGAAGTAGCCGAAGAGTTTGTCCCCGCGCACGTCGAGGCCGTACACCCACATGGGCGTCTTGCCGCCGAACGCGGGGAGCGGCACCTCGCGCTGCTTCCCCGTCTCGACGTCGAAGGCGACGATGCGCCCGGACGGGGTCGGTCCCGTGCCCGCGTAGAGCGTCCCCCTGTAATATGCGGTGGAGCGGACGTACTCCTGTCCGACGTCGCCGAGCACCCGGTACTGCCCCGTCGCCGGGTCGAACCGGAACACCTTCCCGCCCGGGTAGGTGCCGCCGTAGACGCGGCCCTTCTCGTCCTGGCTCAGGGTCCAGAACGCCTTCTCGCCCGCGACGGGGACGCCGAGGTCGTCGACACGCTTCGTCTTCGGGTCGTATCGGTAGAGGCGGGTGAACGTCAGCAGGTAGACGCGCCCGTCCGGGGTCACCGCGCCGCCCCAGCAGGACGCGGCCTCTTTAAGAGTGAACGAGCGCAGCAGGCGGTTGGTCCGCAGGTCCACGACGTTCAATTCCGGGTCGCCCGACGAGACGAGCCCGACCAGGACCGGGCGGCCGTCTTCCTCGGCGACCTGACTGCTCAGAAGCGTGACGCTCTTGAGCGGCTTGCCCAGGTCCTCCGGCGCGCCGTATGTGCGCTCGGCCAGCGGCTTCGCGTCGGCGGAAGCCGCGGCAGTCGTCGTGCTCAGGGTCGTATTCTCCTGGCCCTTATGGGCCTGGGCGGCATGGGCCGCGAGGAGAGTCGCGGCCACGGTCAGTGCGGCCGGTCGCGCGGCGCGGGCGAAAGGCGGAGTGGGTCGCGTCGTCATGAAGGGCGTTCCGGGTAGCCGGTCTTCTTCACGGCGTACCACCCGTCGTCGAGGCGACCGTTGTTGTTGTAGTCGCCTAGCTTCTCCTTCTTCATCCACTTGGCGTGTCCGTCGCAGAAGAGCAGGTTCAGGCCCCCGTTGTGGCGCGCGGCGATGACGTCGCCGTAGGTGGTGGCGTTCGGAGCCAGGCAGTTTCCGCCGCCGGTGATGGCGTCTTTCCAGGCGTAGGGGCGCAGCAGGGAGTAAGAACTGACGATGCCGGTGGTCTCCCCGATGCCGACGGTAGTGGCGACCTCGGCGATGTCGGCGAGCGCGATGGGGTCGTAGCCGCCGAGGTACGTGTAGTTGTAGCCGTAGGAACCGGAGGCGTAGCCGTTCGGGTTTCCGAAGCGGGTGCCGGGTGAGACTTTCGTCGGGTCGCAGACATCCTCGTCGCCGACGCCGCGGCTGTTGGTAGCGATCTTGGTCGCGCTCGGGCAGACGAAGACTTCGCGCGTCTTGACGTACGGCAGGAGCGGCACGTGGTAGCCGTAGAGCAGGGTGCCGCCGGTCGCGGGCCGTCCGCCGTAGGAATACTGAACCAGGTACTCGTCGAAGTCCTGGGCGTACATCATCCACGCCGCACCGATCTGCTTGGTGTTGGAGAGGCAGGCGGTCTGTCGTGCCTTCTCGCGTGCCTGGGCGAAGACGGGGAAGAGGATCGCGGCGATGATCGCGATGATCGCGATGACGACGAGCAACTCGATGAGCGTAAAGGCGGAGCGTCTACCCTCGACGATCTGGTACTTCCGGCGGCTCTGACGGTTGGACATGTGGTTGATACTCCCGTATATAACGTTGTATACGATGCTATGTAATATAGAGAACACGCGCGGTCTTGTCAAGGGGCCGGGCGGGATCGTACGTTTTTCGCGCCGGGGGCGGCGCAAGTCGGCAGGGAGCGGGCGCGGGCGCGGCGAAGTCGCTGGTAGCAACCGTCAAAGGAGACTGCGCCCGTGAGCAGCAGTGTACGCAGCACGATCCGTGAGCGCGTCGAGGCGACGCCGTTCATCGACACGCACGAGCACCTGATAGAGGAGAGCCGCCGGGTAAGCGGCGACTGCGGCAACTGGAGTTTCCCCTGCGACGACTGGGCGGTACTGCTCAGCCACTACGTCGCCGACGACCTAATCTCCGCCGGGATGTCCGGGACCGACCTGCGCCGCTTCCTCTCACCGGAGATTCCGCCGGAGGAGAAGTACCCGATCGTCGCGCCGTGGTGGCCGCGCATCCGCCACACCGGCTACGGGCGCGCCCTGCGCCACACCCTACGGGGCCTCTACGACATCGCCGACATCACCGCCGACACCGTGCCACTCCTCCAGGAGCGGTATCGCGCGCTCGTGGGTCCTGGCTACTACGAGCAGGTGATCCGCGGGCGCAGCAACGTCGAACTCTGCCAGGTCAACTCGCTGGAGCGCATCTACATGGAGACGGAGCAGCCCGATCTCCTGAAGCAGGACCTGAGCATCGTGAGCCTGTCATCCGGCTTCGACCCGCCCGGCATCGCCCGCGACAGCGGAAAGACGGCCGACTCACTCGACGGCTGGCTGGCGATCGTGGACCATTACTTCGCGACGTACGGACCGCGCGCCGTCGCCGTCAAGAGCCAGAGCGCCTATCAGCGACGCCTGGACTACGCCGACGTCCCCCGCGGGCGCGCGGAGGCGGTGTTCGCGAAGTACGCCGCGAACGGGAACGGCGGCCCGGCGCACCTCGCGCTCGACCCGGACGAGTTGAAGGACTTGCAGGACTTCCTGCTGCGCTACGCGGTGGGGAAGGCGACGGAGTACGGCCTGCCGGTGAAACTGCACACGGGCTATTACGCGGGTCACAACCGGATGCCGCTGGACCGGGTGCGCCGGAACGCGGGCGACCTCTGCCCCCTGCTCGTGGACTTCCCGGACGCGCGCTTCGTGCTGATGCACGTCGGCTACCCCTACCAGGACGAGTACGTCGCGCTGGCGAAGCACTACGCGAACGTGAGCATCGACCTGTGCTGGGCGTGGATCATCAACCCGGAGGCGACCTCGCGGTTCGTGCGCGAGTTCCTGCTGGCCGCGCCGCTGACGAAGCTGTTCACCTTCGGCGGCGACTTCATCCCGGTGGAGTTGGTTTACGGCCACAGCCGCGTCGCACGCGAAGGGCTGACGCTCGCGCTGTCGAGCCTGGTGGAGGACGGCTGGATGGAACTGGAGGAGACGCCGGAGGTGATCGAGCGGCTCATGCACGGCAACGCCCGCGAGGCGTTCCCCGGCCGCTAACGACTCCCGTAGAACCGGCCGTCCGGAAAGCCCACCATCAGGCCGTGCTGCCGGACGGCCTCGACGGAGGAGTGCGCCCAGTGCCCCTCCGGCACGTCCGCGAATGACCACTTCAGCAGCGCTTCGAGTCGCGACACCGCGCGGTTCGGGTCGACACCCCGTTCCCGCAGCTCCGGCTCGAACTCGCGGACGAGCGCCCGCAGTCTTCCCAGAGCCGGAAGGGTAAGTGTGGTAGGACCGGGCGAATCGCCCAGGAACCCGTATCGTGCGAGGAGTCGAGCCGTCGCGACGGCAAACTCACGGCGCGTCAACGCGGGCGACCTGTCCGCGCTATTCGGGTACCCGACGGTGATGCGCCCGGGGTGGAGCAGCGAATCGAGGGAGGCATAAGCCCAGTGGTCGCGCGGCACCTGCCGGGACGTGTCGGGAGCGCCCGCGATGGCGCTTGGGGCGGGTGTCTGCCCGGCGACGTGAACGCCGCCAACGGGCAGCAGCGCCGCGAGAACAGCTAGCACGGCGGGCCATCGCATAGGAGCGCTACTTGCCTTCCTTCGACTTCAGGGCGAGGGGCGGGGCGCAAGTGACCATCTGCTCGTCGGCCATGCCCGGGAGGCGGCCCGTGATGGTAAGGCGCATCGGCGGCAGGTCCGGGCGCGGGCGCTCCTTCAGGAAGCGGGCGTTGCCGTCCGCGCGGACGAAAAGCGTCTGCTCCGTCTGGTTCGCGGGGATGATGAGGTTGCCGCGGACGTTCACGCCGGGGGGCGCGCCCAGGACGCTCAGGAAGACGTCGCCCTTGAAGCCCTCCGCTCGCTGGACGCGCACCTTGACCGGCACTTCCTCGTTCTGCACGAGCGCGAGCGTGTCGCCGACGTCGAAACTGAGCGCGAAGGGCACGGGGTCGGGGATGAGGGCTACCATCTGCGACCCGCGCGGCTGGAACCGCGGGTTGTTGTTGACCCGGTAGACTTCGAGGGGGCGGGCGCGCCGGGAGACGCTCTGGCCGCTCTCCGTCGCCTGACCCTCGACCGCGATGACGCTCGACCCGCCCGCGGCGGCGGCGGGCGCGGCGGTGAGCAGTACGACCGTCTTGTCGTCGTCGGGAGGGATCACGGCGGGCGCGGCGGTAACGCCGGGCGGCAGGTTCCGCACGGAAACCGTGATCGGCCCGGCGATGCTCTCGCGGCGCGGCGCGCGCACCAGGACCGCGACGCGCGCGCCGGGGCCGATGTTGACCACGTCCGGCAGCGCGGTCAGCTCGAAGTCGGGACCGCTCTCGGTGGACTCCCAGGCGTAGGAGAACTGCGGCCCGCCGCCGCCGTCGGCGTCGGTGATCTCGACGCTGTACTCGCCGGGCTGCGGGAAGGCGCGCTCCAGGCGGACGTCCTCGTCGCCGACCGCGGTGCGCCCGCTGACGTACTGGCCCTTTGCGTTCTTGACCACCACGCCCGCGCGCAGCGGCGAGCCGAGGCGGCGGGCATAGACCTCCAGGCCGACGTTAGGCTTCGCGGTCTTCACCTTGAAGACGTCGGTACGGCCGGGGGACGCCAGGGTGCTCTTGAAGAGGGCGGGAAGCGCGACGGCGGGGGCCGCGGCGGCCGGGCCGCTCAGCGCGCCGCCGCCGTCGGGCAGGTCGCGCACCAGGAAGGGGGTGTCGCCTATCGGCGTCGAGACCATCGTCACGCCGTCCGCGCCCGCGGGCACCTGTACCGTCACGCTCTCCTGCGCGACCGGGAGCGACGCCATCATGCGCGCCGAGAGCGTCTGCCCCGGGCGTCCCGCCGCGGGGGTCAGTACGGCGTCGTAGGGAAGCGAGCCCACCGACAGGCGGTAGACCGACGAGGGCGACCCCTTGTAGAGCAGGTCGCGTACCAGCAGGATGTAGCTGCCGTCCGCAGGGGCGGTCCAGTCCAGCACGGGGTCCAGCTCGAAGCGTCCGCCGCTGCTCTTTTCCAGCGGGTTGCCCTTCGCGTCGTACAGGTATAGCGCCGGGTTGAAGAACGCCTGGCTCTGCTCGTTCAGGCGGAAGCCCTTCAAATTGAAGGTGACGCGCTGTCCCTTCTTGGCGTCGAAGGTGAAAAAGTCGCGCTCCCCGCCCTGCGCCAGTACGCCGTTCACCACGACCGGCGGCGTGAGCTTCTGCGGAGTTTCCGGCTTCGAGTTCGGCTCGGCGGCGGCGATCTCGGGCACGGTGCCCACCTCGAACGAGAAGGCGGTGGTCGCCCCGTTGAGCGTGACCAGGCGCACTTCGCGCAGGCCCGGCGCGGCGTTCGGCGCGATTTTGAAGCGGGCTGAAACCTGCCCCGCGCGGGCGAGCGCCTGGAGATAGGCCACGATGGTGTCGCGGTCGGCCTTGTTGATGTCCGCGCCGCGCTGGGTGATCATGCGGTCCGTGGTTGCGGCCCACTGCTGGGGCGTCAGGCTCCGGTTGGCGGGGGAGCGAGCCTCGTGGCAGGTGGTGCATTTGGCCTGGAAGAGCGGCTTCGCCTTCTCGTCCACCTGCGCGTTGCCGCCGACGATCTCGCCGGTGACGCCGCCCGCCCCGAGCACGACGACCTCTTTCGCCCCGAGCAAGTTGCCGCCCTTGATCTCGACCTCGACGGTCTCGCCCGCCTTCCCGCCCGCGGGGAAAAGCGCGCTGATGCGCGGCTGCTGCCCGAAGGCCGCGGTGGAAGCCGCGAAAAGCAGGGCGACGGTGAGGAGAAGGCCCGACGGCCCCCTCCCCCAACCCCTCCCCCGGCGCTGCGGGAGAGGGGAGAAAGAGAAGAGGACGCAACGGTTCGCCCTGCCTGTCCTATTCGGGCTCCCCTCTCCCGCAGCGCCGGGGGAGGGGT
>DATLHN010000386.1:0-4739 GCA_035539875.1 Armatimonadaceae bacterium | reverse complement strand
CACGGGATGTTTCGGCGGCTGCTGCTCGGTGGGAGCGGGCGGGGCAGCCACCGAAGCGGCCTCCCCGGTCCGATTCATGACCGGGTCTCCGCCGCCGCGCCACCTCCGGCGTCCCGCTCGACGCGGATCGAGGACGCCTCCTCGCAACGCAGCGAGAGGCGGTAGGAGCGCAGGCGCACTTCCAGCGGGCCGCCGAACGCGGCGCGGCGCGAGACCTCGACTTCGGTCCCGTTCGTAAAGCCGAGCTCCATCAGGCGGCACCGGTTCGGGCCGGCTACGGAGGAGACGCGCCCCTTCTGGCCGCGCCCGAGGCAGTCCAGCGTACACTGGGTCGCCGTCGCCGGACAGTTCGGGGTCGCCGACGCCGGGGTAGAATTCTCGCGCTTCTGGTTGCTCACCGCTCGGGGAAACCTCCGGACGGCCCGCCTGCCCGGCAGATCGCCCTTCCGGGGATATTGTACCGGCGCGATATTGCCGCGTCAATAGTTCCGACCGCACCGGTCGGTAATAACCCGGGCGCGGGACGAAAAAATTGCCGAACGCGCGCAACCCGGGGAAAGGGCGGCGTGTCAACACCCTTGTAAATAGACTTCCGGGGAGAAAAGGGAGACGCATCGTGGGGGGAACGTTCGCGAGGGAAAGAGGGATGTATCCGATGCGACAGAGAATATCGGCGGCGGTCGGCGCTGTCGCGGCGCTGTCGGCCGCGCTAACGATCGCGGTACCGCCGAGCGCCCGGGCCCAGGGCGCGACGGCGGCGGCGAAGCCTGCTGCCGGGGCGGCGAAGGCCGGAGCGGCGCAGACCCGCCTGCCCGCGCTGCGCTTCGAGAAGCAGACGCTGTTCCAGGTGACGGAGCGGCTTTCCAAGGAGAGCGGCGTGCGCGTGGCGGTGGACAAGACCCTGCTCACCGCGCCGGTCACCTTCCAGACCATCGGCGGCTCGCTGCCCGCGGTGCTCAAGGAACTGACGGCGGCGCTCCCAACGGGGGCGGAGGTGAAGACCACGCTCCTGCCCGCGCCCGGGGCAGCCGCGCTCGACGGCGACGCCATCGCCACTCTGGTGGCCACCGAAGAGGCGATGCTGAAGAAGGCAGCGGCGGGGACCGGCGGCAGCGGCGGCGGCGCCGTGCCGATTCTGGGCGCGCTCGTCCCGGCGGAAAAGGCGGCGTCGGTGGTGGAGGCGATGAACCTGGAGAAGGTATACCTGCTGACGAATCCGAGGGCGGCGCAGGACCCGGTCCAGAGGTCGATCGCGGCGCAGACGGACGCGCTGCGCAACTGGATGGGACTCACCCCCGAGCAGCGGGTGAGCGCGATGGACCAGCAGATCGAAGGTCTGATCAACATGGACCCGGCGGCGCGGCGGGCGCTGTTCTCCCAGCAGATGGAACTGGGCACGAAGTTCATGCAGAAGATTCAGTCGCTCCCGGAGGGGCAGCGCAAGCAGTTCTGGAGCGACATCACCGGCGGTCGCTGGGACGGTTCGACGCCGCCGCCGGGCGGCGGCGGGGGAACGGGCGGCGTCCGGCCGTGAGGGCGCGGGACGAGAGACGAGTCCCCGCCGAAGGAATGGGGAATGAGTACACCGGAAACCGGAACCGCGGCGGCTGCAGCGGCCACCCGGCCCGCTCCCTGGGGGAGCGGGCCGCTTAAGATGCCTCTGCCGTCCCGGTTCCTGCCGTCGCAGCCGGTCGCGCCGCCGCGCGCCGACCCCGACCTGCTTCTCGTGCGGCAGCATCTGTCGGGAGACCCGAAGGCGTTCGAGACGCTCTTCCGCAAGTACCAGACGCCGATTTACAACATGGTGGCGCGGATGGTGCGCGGGGAGGACGCGAACGACATCACCCAGGACGTCTTCATCAAGGCGCTCCGGGCGCTCAAGTCGTTCCGGGGCGACAGCAAGTTTTCGACGTGGCTGTACACCATCGCCCGGCACACGTGCCTGAACCACCTGCGGCACAAGGCGGTCCTGGACGAGGAGAGCCTCCAGGAGCAGCAGGAGGAGCATCCGGGTAACGAACCGGTAGACCACGACATGAACGTGGTGCGGATGGCCGAGACGCGGGAGCTGCAGAAGGTCGTGGACGAGGTACTGGCGACGATGCCCGCCGAGGCCCGGCTCCTGCTGATCCTGCGCGATTTCGAGCAGCTCAGCTACGACGAGATATCTCAGGTGACGGAACTTTCGATCGTGAACGTGAAATCAAAGATCCACCGGGCGCGGCAGGCGTTCAAGAAGCGCTTCCAGCCGTACCTGGAACTTTTAGAGGGAGGTGTCGGGCGATGAGCAGGCTGGAAATTCACCCGGGCGGGGTGGTCACCTGCCAGCAGACCCGGGAAGCCCTTTCGGACTACCTGGAGGGCGGGCTGGACCCGCCCGACCACGCGGCGCTGGCGGCCCACATCGAGCAGTGCGCGGGCTGCACCCGCGAGGCGCGGGAGCTTTCGGCCCTGCTGTCGCTGATCCACGAGCGCGTGCCGCCGCTCGAGCCCGCGGTCGACCTGTGGGCGGAGATGCAGCCGAAGATCCAGCACGTGCTGGCCGAGGAGCGGCTCACGGTGCTGGGCCGCCTGCGCCTGCGCGGCGAGCGGCTGATGAACAACGTCGCGATGGGCATGATCCTGTTCACGCAGGTGCTGGCGATCAACACGCAGTCGCACATGCAGAAGTACCTTCTGGCGGACCCGTTCCGCGGCGCTGCGGAAGACGAGGCAGGTTAATCATGAGCAGCTGCAGCAGCGCGGCGGGGACGCTGGGGGTGGCGTTCGCCCGCGGCGGCGTTCGGCACTCCGAACGGGCGCGTCCGGGCGGCGTGTCGCTCCTGCGCCTGGTCGGCATTCTCCTGCTTGTGCTCGGGTTGGCGGGCGCGGCGCTCGCGCAGCAGCAGGGGGCGGCCCCGCCGCCCGCCGCCGCGCCGGGGACCTGGGACCGGATCTCGCAGATCGTGGTCACGCCCTGGGTGACCATCGCGCTGCTGGTGGTCGGCTGCGTGCTGCTCTTCATCGACCTGCTGACGCCGCTGACGTGGGGCGTCACGGGGACGCTGGGCGTGCTGGCGGTGGGCCTCGTGTTCGCCGCGCACATCAACGAGCACACGGGCGGATGGATCGGGATCGTGCTGCTGCTGGGCGGGGTGACGTTCCTGCTGCTGGAGACGCACGTCTTCCCGGGGCATGGTATTGCCGCCGTGGCGGGGCTGCTTTTGACGTTTCTGGGCATGTTCTGGTCGCTGGGCGGCTCGCAGCACGCCGTTTTCGCGCTGGTGGTCTCGTCGCTGCTGACGATCGTGACCCTGATCGGGTTCTTCGCGTACCTCCCCAAGTCGCCGATCTGGAAGCAACTGGGCCAGCAGATGCGCCAGCACGCCGCCCTCGGCTACGTCACGAGCGACAATAAGATGTTTCTGCTCGGGCGCTCCGGCGTGGCGGTAACGGTGCTCCGGCCCGCGGGCGCGGCGGAGATCGACGGCGTGCGCGTGGACGTGGTGACCGAGGGGGACTTTATCGAGGCCGGGACGCCCATCGTCGTGACGCACGTCGAGGGCGTGCGCGTCGTCGTAGAGAAGCAGGCGGTCGCCGCGGGCGCGGGCGCGGCAGCGGAAGTGGCGTCGTCACGCGTGGCTTAGGGCGGGCCGCCCCGTGCCGCGGCTCCGCCGCAGAGGATAAAGTAATGGAACCCCTGATCGTTACCCTGGTGATCGCGCTGGTGGCGCTCGCGGTTTTCCTTCAGTTCTTCCCGATCGGCCTGTGGATCACGGCGATGGCGGCGCAGGTGCCGGGGGTGAACCCGGTCGCCCTGATCGGCATGCGGCTGCGGAAGGTGCCGCAGGACAAGGTCGTCCTGCCCCTGATCGCCGCCGTTAAGGCGGGCCTGGACATCAACGTCAACCAGCTGGAGACGCACTACCTGGCGGGCGGCAACGTCGAGCGGGTCGTGCAGGCGCTGATCTCGGCCTACCGGGCGCAGATTCCCCTCACCTACGAGAAGGCGTCGGCCATCGACCTGGCGGGCCGTAACCCCCTGGAGGCGGTCCGCATGAGCGTCATCCCGATGGTCATCGAGACGCCGGTCGTCGCGGGCGTCGCCCGCAACGGCGTCGAGCTCAAGGCGTTCGCCCGGGTCACGGTCCGCGCCAACATCGACCGGTTCGTCGGCGGCGCGGGCGAGCAGACCATCCTGGCGCGCGTCGGCGAGGGCATCGTCACCACCATCGGCTCGGCGGATACGCACATGATCGTCCTGGAGAACCCGGACCAGATCAGCCGCACGGTGCTGTCGAAGGGTCTGGACGCGGGCACGGCGTTCGAGATCCTGTCGATAGACATCGCGGACGTGGACATCGGCAGCAATATCGGCGCGCGTCTCCAGGCGGACCAAGCCGAGGCGGACAAGAAGATCGCCCAGGCCAAGGCCGAGGAGCGTCGCGTGATGGCGGTCGCCCGCGAGCAGGAGATGAAGGCGTACACCCAGGAGATGCGCGCCAAGGTCGTGGAGGCGGAGGCGCAGATTCCGCAGGCGATCGGCGACGCGATGCGCCAGGGCAACTTTGGGGTGATGGACTACATCAACATGAAGAACGTCCAGGCCGACACGGAGATGCGCCAGAGCATCGGGCGGATGTCGCCCAACGGCGAGGCGAACACGGTCGCGACCGGCGGCGCGAGCAGCTCGTAACGGCTCGCGTTCGCGCGCGTGCGGCGGGAGGGGGCTGCGGAGGACATGGACGAGCTTATCGAAC
>DATLHN010000385.1:0-1719 GCA_035539875.1 Armatimonadaceae bacterium | reverse complement strand
GTCTCCCGCCCCCGCGGTCGAAGGGGGGGTAGTCCCGTACTCCCGCGCCTTCTTCGACGGCGCGTGGCGGGACGTGCCGGTGGTCGCCCGGGAGTCGCTGCGGGCCGGTTCCCCGCCGGTCGTCGGCCCGGCGCTGATCGGGGAGAGACACTGCGCGACGGTCGTCGAACCGGGCTGGACCGCCGGCACGGACGCCGCGGGCGCGCTGGTGATGCGCCGCGACATCGTCCGCTCCCCCTCCCCGACGGCGACCGGACCTGAGGACACCCTGTCCGCGGTTGATCGCGAACTCTTCACGGCACGGTTCACCTCGCTCGCGGAGGAGATGGGCGAAATGCTTCGCCGGACCGCGCTCTCGGTCAACGTCAAGGAGCGGCTCGACTTCTCCTGCGCCCTGCTCGGGCCGGACGGCGATCTGGTGGCGAGCGCCGCCCACATTCCCGTGCACCTCGGGGCGCTCGGGCTGTGCGTGCGCGCGCTGCGCGAGCGGGTCCCGATGGCTCCCGGCGACGTGCTGGTGACCAACCACCCGGCGTTCGGCGGCTCGCACCTGCCGGACGTGACGGTGGTGACGCCGGTCCACGACGGCGGCGCGGGCATGCTCCTGGGCTACGTCGCCAGCCGGGCGCACCACGCCGAGATCGGCGGGACGCGCCCCGGCTCGATGCCTCCCGACGCCACCCGCCTCGCCGACGAGGGCGTCGTCATCCCGCCGACGCACCTCTTTCGCGCGGGAGTCGCCGACCGGGACGCCCTGACGCGCCTCCTGACCGGCGGCCCCCACCCCACCCGCTCCCTCGCGGACAACCTCGCCGACGTGGAGGCGGCCGTGGCGGCGAACCGGCGCGGCGCGGACGCCCTGCGCGCTCTCGCGGCGGCGCACGGGGCGGACCGGGTCCACGCCGCCATGGAGGCGCTGGCCGACCGCGCGGACGCCCTGCTCGGGGAGGCGCTGGCCCGGCGCGCGTCGGGCCGCTACGAGGCGGCGGACGCCCTGGATGACGGCTCCCCGTTGCGCGTGGCGATCACGCTTGGGCGGGACGCCGGCGGCGCAACGATCGACTTCACGGGGACGGGCGCGACGCACCCGGGCAACCTGAACGCGACGCCCGCGATCGTCCGCAGCGCCGTGCTCTACGTCCTGCGCCTGCTGGTGAACGAGCCGCTGCCGCTGAACGAGGGGCTTCTGCGCCGGGTGCGCCTCGTCCTGCCGCCCGGCTCCCTCCTGTCGCCGGACTTCGACGGGGAGGACCCCGCCCGGTGCCCGGCGGTGGTCGGCGGAAATACGGAGACCAGCCAGCGGGTGGTGGACCTGCTCCTGGAGGCGCTCGGGTTGGCGGCCAATTCGCAGGGCACGATGAACAATATCCTGTTCGGCAGCGACGCCTTCGGCTACTACGAGACGGTCTGCGGCGGCGCGGGCGCGACCCCGACGGCCGCGGGCGCGTCGGCGGTCCACACGCACATGACCAACACGCGCATTACGGACCCGGAGGTTCTGGAGCGGCGCTGCCCGGTGCGCGTCGAGAGGTTCGCGGTGCGGCGCGGCTCCGGGGGCGCGGGGCGGCACCCCGGCGGCGACGGCGCGGTCCGCGAGATCGCGTTCCTCGCCCCGGTGTCGCTGTCGGTCCTGACCCAGCACCGGGTGTCGGGGCCGCGCGGTGCGGAAGGCGGCGGGGACGGCAAGCCGGGACGTCAGCGGGTCATTCGTGCCGACGG
>DATLHN010000384.1:0-7082 GCA_035539875.1 Armatimonadaceae bacterium | reverse complement strand
AGACGTAGCCGGTGCGCGCGAGCAGGCCGACGCAGAGCAGGGGCAGCCAGGCGCGCAGGCCCGCGCAGGCCGCCAGGCTGACGCCCATCATGAGCTGAACCGCCATTTCCATCGCGTTCCTCCGTAAATGCCGTGGCCGCTGCCTCGCCGCTTGTATCCTTATTTTGACACATTCCGGGGATAATAACCGTGGGGTACGAATCGCCCCCGAGGGTGGAACGGACATGAAGGTACGGTGGACGGAATCGAGCGTGCGCCTGCGCATCACGCCGGCGGAGATGGACGCGGTCTTGCACGGCGAAACGGTGACGGAGGCGCTGGCGGCGCTGCCCGGGGGCGCGTGGCGCGTGGCGCTCGGGGCAAGCGAGGCGGCGGCGTCCACGCTGGCGTTCGAGGCGGGCGGGACGCTGCTGCGGGTGGCGCTTTCGGAGGCGGACCGGTCGGCGCTGGCGGACCCGGCGGCGGAAGGAGTCTACCTGAAGACGCCGGACGGCGCGGTGCGCTACTACGTCGAGAAGGACGTTCCGTGCGCGCACCCGCGCGCGGGCGAGGCGATGGAACCGGCGACGGAGACGTTCGCGCCGCCGCCCGGCTTCGAGGAGCGCAAGAACGAGGGCGGCGGTGGCAGCGCGCCTTCCGGCGAGGACACGGGCTTCGTCGCGGCGGTGCTGGCGGGGGGCAGGAGCCACCGGATGGGCCGCGACAAGGCGGCGCTGACGCTGGACGGCGAGAATGGAGGCGGGGAGACGCTGCTGGCGCACGCGGTGCGCGTGGCGCGGGAGGCGGGCGCGCGCGAGGTTCTGGTGGTCGGCCGGACGGAAGCCCCGGAGGGGGCGACGGCGGCGTTCGGGGACGACATCCCGGGAATGGGTCCGCTCGGGGGCATCGCGACAGCACTGCGGCACGCGGACGGGCTGCCGGTGCTGGCGCTGGGCTGCGACATGCCGAAGCTGACGCCCGAAGCGGTGCGCTGGCTCTGGGAGGCGTCCGCGGCGCAGTCGGGAGAGGACGCCGCCGCGGAGGGCGTCGCGGCGGTCGGCGGCCCGGCAGGCGGGCGGATCGAGCCTCTTTTCGCGGTGTACCGGGCCGCGTGCCTGCCGCGCCTCGGACACGCCCTCGGGGCGGGGGCGCTTTCGGCGACGCAGTTCGTGGCCGAGGGACGTTTCGGACGTGCGGCCGTTCCCCCGGAGCACGCGGCGGCGCTGACGAACGTGAACACGCCGGAGGAGTTCGCGGCGGCGACGGCGGCGGTGGTATCGCGGTTCGAGGAGGACGGGCACGATGGCGGGGCGTAAACACGCCGACGGCGGCGCGGAATGGTGGGACGCGGCAGCGGAGGACGAGGACGGCACCGGCGACGTGCTGACGCCGGGCGGGCTGACGCGGCGGGAGCTGCTGCGGCTGCTGGCGCTTTCGGCGTCGGGCCTGGTGGTGTCGGGGTCCCTGGCGGGGTGCGACACGGCGCTGTGGGTGCGGCAGGACGTGGTGCCGGTGGATTCGTGGCACAAGGGGGTCTGCCGCTTCTGCGGGACGGGCTGCGGGATGATGATCGGAGTCCACGACGGTAAGGTGGTGGATGTCCGGGGGGACGAGCTGGCGCACAACCGGGGCCGTCTCTGCATCAAGGGGGTCCTCAACCGCGAGATCCTGTACGTCAAGGACCGGGCGACGAAGCCGCTGATCCGGGAGAACGGGGCGCTGCGCGAGGCGACGTGGGACGAGGCGATGGCTCTGGTGGCGCGGCGCTTCAAAGAGTCTATCGCCGCGCACGGGCCGGACAGCGTGGCGTTCTACGGCAGCGGACAGCTCTACACGCAGGAGTCGTACACGGCGAACAAGCTCTTCAAGGCGGGGATCGGCACGAACAACGTGGACGGCAACCCGCGCCTGTGCATGGCGTCCGCCGCCGCGGGTTACACCTCGGTCTTCGGCAAGGACGAGCCGAGCGGCTGCTACGAGGACATCGACCACGCCGACTGCATCCTCCTGACCGGTTCGAACGCCGCCGACTGCCACCCCATTATCTGGGAGCGGGTGCTGGACCGCAAGCGGTCGAAGCCGGACACCTACGTCATCGTCGTGGACCCGCGCAGGACGCGCACGGCGCGGCGCGCCGACCTGCACCTGGCGATCTACCCCGGCACGGACGTTACGCTTTATAACGCGTTCCTGCACGAGTTCGTCCGCACGGGCGCGGTGGACCGGGAGATGGTGGAGCGGTACCTGAAGTTCCAGCAGGCGGGGACGCCGCCGCAGCCGCGCACGTTCGCGCAGTTCCGGGAGCACGTGGCCAAGTTCACGCCCGAGAAGGCGGCGGCGGTCTGCGGCGTCTCGGCGGACGCGATCCGCGAGGCGGCGTTCCGGTTCGCCCGCGCGAAGGCGTCGCTCTCGCTGTGGACGATGGGGCTGAACCAGCAGTTCCAGGCGACGGCGAGCAACCGCCTCGTCATGGCGATGCACCTGCTGACCGGGCAAATCGGCCGACCCGGGGCGACGCCGTTCTCGCTCACGGGGCAGCCGAACGCGGGCGGGGGCGTCCGCGACACGGGCGCGCTGGCGCACACGCTGCCGAACGGGCGCATGGTGGCGAAGCCGAAGGACCGCGCCGAGATGGAGAAGCTCTGGGGCGTGCCCGCGGGGCGGATCAGCGCGAAGCCGGGCTACGACGCGGTGGGGCTTTTCTCGGCCATGGAGCGGGGCGACGTAAAGTGCTGCCTGGTGATGGGGACGAACCCGGCGCAGTCGCTGCCGAACGCCGACCGCTTCCGCAAGGCGATGGAGAAGACGTTCCTCGTGGTGGCGGACGCCTTCCACCCGACCGAGACGACGCAGTTCGCCGACGTGGTCCTGCCCGCGGCCCTCTGGACGGAGAAGGAAGGGGTATTCAGCCAGTCGGAGCGGCGCTACCACCTGGTGCCGAAGCTGGTAGACCCGCCCGGCGAGGCGCGGAGCGACCTGGCGATCCTAGTGGACCTGGCCGACCGGCTCGGGCAGGGCGCGCTCGTCAAGGCGCGCACGCCGGTGGACGTGTGGGATGAGTGGCGGAAAATGTCGGCCTCTTCCAAGTACAACTTCGAGGGCATCACCTACGAGCGGCTCCAAAAGGAGCGTGGCATCCTCTGGCCCTGCCCGACGGAGGACCACCCGGGCACGAAGCGTCGCTTCGTGCCGGGCGAGGACCCGCTGGCGCACGGCACCGCGGGGAAGGACCGCTTCGACTTTTACGGGATGCCGGACGGGCGCGCGGTGATCTGGCTGCACGGCCAGGAGGCGGCGCAGGACCCGGCGTCGCCCGAGTACCCGCTGCGGCTGGCGACCGGGCGCGTGCTGGAGCACTGGCACACGGCCACGATCACCGGGCGCGTCCCCGCCCTACAGGACGTGCCCATCGACTTCCTCGAGATGAACGCCATGGACGCCGCGCGCCTGGGGATCGGCGAGGGCGACCGGGTGGAGGTGCGCAGTCGGCGGGGCGAGGTGGAACTGCGGGCGCGCGTGGGCGACTACGTCCGGCCCGGCGTCGTATTCGCGACGTTCCATTCGGCGAAACACCTCATCAACCGGGCGGTCAAGGAGACGGTGGACCCGATCTCTAAAGAGCCGGACTTCAAGAACAGCGCGGTGGCGGTGCGGCGCAAGGGAGGACCCGAGAGTAATGCTGCCTGAAACGCAAACGCCCCCGTCCCGGTCGCGGGCAGCGGCAGCGGCGGCCCGCTTCGCCCTCTGGCTCGCCCCGCTGGCGCTTCTCCTGGTCGCCGCGACGGCGTCGCGGGGAGCGGAGGGGGGAAGCGCGGGCGTGTCCGAGGGACAACTGCTGCGCGGGGCGGGCCTCTTCGCGGCGGTGTCGGCGCTGATCCTGCTGGTGCTGGCGGAGTTCGTCTTCCGGCGGCGGATGGCGCGGGGCACGTACCACCTGCTCCTGCTGGTGGGTCTCTTCATGCTCCCGGTGATCGCGATCCTCGGGGCGTCGGCCACGGTGCTGGAGGAGACGAAGACGGTGGCGTCGTGTAACTCCTGCCACATCATGCACCCCTTCGTCAACGACATGAAGGACCCGAGCAGCGCGACGCTGGCGGCGCGGCATTATAAGAACGGCTGGATACCCGACCACCAGTGCTACTCGTGTCACACCACGTACGGGGTCCACGGGACGCTGGAGGGGAAGCGCGACGGCCTGCGCCACTGGCTGCTGTACGTGACCGGCACCTGGAAGGAGCCGATCAATTACAAGGGGAGCTATCCGAACATAAACTGCACGGGCTGCCACGCCGGGACGCCCAAGTTCCAGCGCGTCCCCAGTCACGCCGCGCTGAACCGCTACCTGAGCAAGGACCAGGTCGGCTGTATCACCTGCCACGGGCCGTCGCACCCGACGCCGCTGGAGCGCCCCGTCACCCCGGGCAAGGAGGCACCGAAGTGAGCGCCGCCGCCGAAAGCCCTGCTGCCGTCGCTTCCGCCGACGCCGCTCCGGCGGCCCCGGACCGCCTCCTGCGCCTGGCGGCGGTCCTCGCCCTGGTCGGCCTCGGGTGCGTCCTGATCTTCCTTATGTTCGGCTTCTTGCCCTGGACGGTGGGCGTGGGCCTCTTCCTGGGCATCCCCGTCCTCGGCGTTGCGATGCTGATCTATCTGTACGTGGTCGTGCGCAACTTGAAGCAGCACGGCCAGTTGTAGCGCGGCGCGGATCGCCCGGCTCGGTCGCTCGCTACCGTCGTATCTTCACCTCGTCGTAGTCGTCGGGATTGAGGCCGCGCTTGCGCAGGTCGTCGAGCTCCGTGAAGTTGTCCGTGCCGACGTACGTGTCGTCGCGCTTGTGCTTGTAGTACCGCTGGTGACCGGCCTCGACCTGGTAGGCGTCGCCGCCGTTCGGGTCGATGACGGTCTCCTGCTCGTTGATGTAGTTGACGAACCGCTGGTGGGAGAAGCCGCCGCCACCGGCGTCGCCGCCCGCTGCCCCGCCGTGGCCAACCGTGCTCTGCTCGTTCACGGCGTTCATGAAGTTTCGGTGGCCGGCGTCGCTCGCCGCCTGCTGCGCCTGCCAGCCCTGCATCTGGGCGTCCCCGGCCGCGTGAAGGGCGTCCATGCGCGCCTGGTGGCCCTGCGCGCTGTTCTGGATCCACTGCATGTTGCTCTGGTGGCTCGCCTGCATCTGCTGCATCGCCGCCTGGTGGTCTAGCTGGATCTGCCCCATCGCCTGCGCATGCAACTGGTCCTGGCGCTGCCGCCACTGGGGGTTGGTGGCATAGGACTGGGAGACCTGAAAGAGGAGGTCATCCCACCGGGCCGGGTCGCCCGGTCCGGTCGTCGTCAGGCCGAAGAGCGAGACTACCCACGTCTGCCCGAAGGACACGGTCGCGCCGTGCAGACGACCGCTCACCTTCATGCCGCGGTCGTCCGCGAACGCGAACGACAGGCTGACGGCGGTGGCGTGGACCTGCATCCCGCGCCGCGCGGCCTCCGCCTGGAAGCTCTGGACCAGCGCCGGGCAGGGCGCGGCGGCGGTGACGCGGAAGTCGCGCCCTGCCTGGCCAAACCGCTGCCCGACATAGTGCAGGAAGAACGGCTCCGCGGGCACGTACGGTTGGACGTGCGACATGGGGCCGCCCATCGGGAAGCCGAACATCTGGGGGTTCGGCTCCATGAAGTCCGGCATCTGCGGGTCGCCGACGAATAGCCAGGTCCCGCCGTCCGGGCTGAGCGAGGCGATCACGGCACGGTGGACGCCGTAGGGGCGCACGGAGTGGGCCTGGTTCTGCCAGCCCCGTGGCAGCCAGACCGTGAAGCCCCCCTCCACCGGGTCCGACACGGCGACCAGTTCGATGCCGCCGGCGCTTTCCGCACCCGCTGATCCCGCCGCCGCCGGCCCGCTGCTGTTGCCGTCGCTGCTGCCTGTCCAGTTCATCGGGTTCTCCTTTGTCGTCCTATCGCTTGATCCTGACCTCTTCGTAGTCGTCGGGGTTCAGACCGCGCTTGCGCAGGTCGTCGAGGTCGGTCGTGCTGTCCGCCCCGACGAACTTCGTGTCGTCGCGCTTGTGCATGTAGTAGCGGTCGTGACCCGTCTCGACCTGCCACGCCTTGCCGCTGCTCTGGCTGACCACGGTGTTCTCGTCCGTGATGTAGTTCAGGAAGCGCCGGTGCGAGTCGTCGCTCGCGGCCTGCCGGTCGTACCAGCTCTTCATCCGGGCGTCGCTCGCGTCGTGCAGCGCCTTCATCCGCATCTGGTGGCGCTGCGCGCTGGCCTGTATCGCGGCCATGTTGTTCGCGTGGTCGCGCTTCATCTGGGCCATGCGCTGCTCCTGCATCTGGCGCTCCTTCTCCTTCCACTCGGGGGTCGCCCGGTACGAGCCGCCGATCCGGAAGAGCAGGTCGTTGTAGGCGACCGGGTCGCCGGTCGTGGAGACGCCGCTGATGTCCACCATCCAGATCGTCCCGATGCCGAACGTCGCGCCGTTCACGACCGCGTGCATCGGCTTGCCGTTGTCGGTGTAGTCGAAGGTCAGAAGCGCCGTGGTGACCTTCGCGTCCGCGATGCCGTTGCGCTCCATGGCGTCGTGCGTCAGCTTTTCCAGCCCGGGATTGGAGGGTCGCACCTCCGTGATATTGAAGTCGGGCAGGCCGCCGAACTTCTTCTTCACGTAACCCGGCAGGAAGTCCACGGCCTGCTTGAACCGGGCGATCTTGAACAGCTTGTTGGCGTTGGCGATCGGGTCGTCCTCCCGCAGGATCTCGTTCGGTTCGCCGAACGCGGGCAGTTCGGGGTCGCCGATGAAGATCAGCGTTTCGCCGTCGGGGCTGAGCGACGTCCCGACGGAGCGGTACTGGTCGTAGTAGCGCACGAGATACGCCTGGTTGAGCCAGCCTTTCGGCATGTCGACCGTGAACGCCTGCTCGGTCGGGTCCCGGAGCGTTCACCGTGGACATGCCGCAGGGATGGCTCAACCAGGCGTACCTCGTGCGCTACTACGACCAGTACCGCTCCGTCGGGACGTCGCTCAGCCCCGACGGCGAAACGCTGATCTTCATCGGCGACCCCGAACTGCCCGCGTTCGGCGAACCGAACGAGATCCTGCGGGAGGACGACCCGA
>DATLHN010000383.1:0-18301 GCA_035539875.1 Armatimonadaceae bacterium | reverse complement strand
CGGCGCGTCCCGAACCCGGTGTCGAAGTAGGCCGCCACGTCGAAGGCCCGACTCTGGGACGGCGGGAGCAGGTCGTAGGCGAAGCGACCGACGGCCCAGACGCCGTTCGTGCCCCGGCGCGTGTCCTCAGAGGGAAAGAATGCCCCGAGCGACGCCGTGAACCGGGGAGGCCGGGGCGACGGGAACATGGGCTCCCACGGGGCAGTCTGCCCGCCCGGCTCCTGCGACCACGCAGGGTTCGCCCCCACGCCCCACAGCGCCGCCGAGAGCGCGACGACGAATCCTACACGGCGGAACTTGCTCCCTTGCTTCATTTCGCTCCGACTCCTTATCCCGTGGATTTCGTTGAAGCGAACGTCGCCCGCCTGCTTTCCGTGACACGGGGGAAGGGAAATAGGTCCCCGGCGCGAAAAACTGGGGCACGATGCACACCCGCCGAACCCTTGCCGTCTACGCCGCCGCCGCTGGTTCGCTTCTCACGGCCACCTTGCTGGTCGCCGTCGCTCCCGGCCCCGCTCGCGTCCTCCCCTCGGCGCACGCCGCCCACCTCCTACAGCGCGCCGCTGACCGGCCACACGACGCCGCGCAAGCCTTCGTCCGCGCGCTTCGGCCCGAGCAGCGGGCGAAGGCCGTCCTCCCCTTCGACGACGAGGAACGGATCAACTGGCACTTCGTGCCCCGGGCGCGTAAGGGCATCGCACTGCACGACCTGACGCCGGAGCAGCAGAAGGGCGCTCTGCGACTGCTGGCCGCCTGCCTGAGCGAACAGGGATACCGAAAGGCGGAGGCGGTGCGCGCCCTCGAGACCGTGCTCCAGGAGATCGAGAACGACCCGTCCGGCCGGTACCGCAACCCTACCCACTACTACGTCACGCTGTTCGGCGAACCCGGGGCGAAGGGTGTGTGGGGATGGCGCTACGAGGGGCACCACCTCTCGTTCAACTTCACGGTACGCGACGGAACGATTGTCGCCAGTAGCCCGCAGTTCCTGGGCGCGAACCCGGCCAAGGTCCTTCAGGGGGTGAAGGCGGGCACGCGGACGCTACCCGAGGAGGAGGACCTGGGGCGAGCGCTCGCAAGGTCGCTCACGCCCGTTCAGCGCGAGAAGGGCTTGAAGCTCACCGACGTCCCAGGGGACATCCTGTCAGGCGCGAGCCGCGAAGCGAAATCCCTTCCGGCCGCCGGAGTCGCCTACCGCGACCTGGATGCCACCCAGAAGGGGATGCTGCTGGAGTTGATCCGCACGCACGCCGGGGTGCAGTCAAAGGCGGTCGCCGAGGCGCGCGTCGCCGCAATCCGCAAGGCGGGCATGGACGACGTGGCGTTCCTCTGGATCGGCGAGACCGAGCCGGGCAAGAGGCACTACTACCGGATACAGGGAGCGACGTTCCTGGTGGAGTACGACAACACGCAGAACCGCGCCAACCACGTCCACGCCGTCTGGCGCGACTTCCGCGGCGACTTCGGCCGCGACGCCCTCGCCGAACATTACCGCGCCTTCTCCCCCGACACGCTCGCGGGCAGAAGCCACGGCCACGACGGCGGAGCGCACGAACACCCCCACGGCCCGGGCGGACACACCCACGAGGCGGAGTAAGAGGGCGGCGCGGGTTAGCGCCCGCCCAGACCCGTGAGCGAGACGCCCTCGATGAAGTAGCGCTGGGTGAAGAAGAAGAGCACAATGATCGGCAGGATGACCAGCGTCGAGGCGGCCATCATCAGGCCCGGCTCGCCCCCGTGCTGGGTCTGGTATAGCTGGAGGGCGTACGCCAGCGGCATCTTCTCGGGCGACGAGAGGTAGATCAGCGGTCCCTGGAAGTTGTTCCACGCCCCGAGAGTCCCCATGATCGCGATCGCGGCGAGGGCGGGCTTGACGAGCGGCAGCATGATCCGCCAGTAGATGGCCACCGGCCCGCATCCGTCGATCTTCGCGGCGTCCTCCAACTCGTTCGGGATCGTCATGAAGAACTGGCGCAGCAGGAAGATGTTGAACGCCGACCCGAAGAATGCGGGCACCCACAGCGGCTGAAGCGTGTCGATCCACCCGAGGCTCCGGAAGATCAGGAACTGCGGCATCATGGTGACCGCGCCGGGGACCATCATCGTCGCCAGCAGGATGGCGAACCAGACGTTCTTGCCCGGCCAGTTCAGCCGCGCGAACGCGAACGCGACCACCGACGACGACAGCAGCGTCCCTATCACGGTCATCGCGGTCAGGAACAGCGTGTTGCCGAGGAAGACCGCCCCGAAGCGCGTCTCCGGCGGCAGGAACGCCAGCGCCTCGCTGTAGTTCTCCCACCGCGGGTCGGGGCGTCGCACCTTTTCCAGATCGCCGCGCGCGAACGTGGCGCGCTGCTCGCCCCCGGCCGGGACCGCCTGCGCCCCCTCGCCGTTCAGCCGCACGACCTGTATCTCGCCCGTCGGCAGGTCCGCCACCTCCGCGACGAGTGCGCCGCCGTCCTTCGTGCGCGACAGCTTCGCGGGCAGCCCCTCGGCGTTCTTGATCGTCGCGCTCTCTACCTGCTGGGTCGGAATCCAGCGCGGCGGGAAGACGGCCATCTCGTCGTCCGGCTTCAGCGACGTCGAGATCAGCCACGCGAACGGGATCAGGAATACGAACGAGCCCGCGATCAGCGTCAGGTGCGCCGCGGAGAGCTTGACCGCCTCCGACCCGTGCTGCCAGTTTCGCGTGACCGACCGCAGGAGGTGCCGACCGCCCAATCCGGCCGCGACCGCCGCCGCCAGAAGCCCGAGCGGGTGCGGAACTCCGAAGGCGACGCCGAGGAAGACGGCGAGGCCCGCGGCGGACAGGGCGACCACCGGCCCGCTCCTTGCCCGGACCGCGGCGACCAGCGCGGCAACGAGGAAGGGCGCGGCGACAAGCGCGGCGAGGATGGCGACGACCCACAGCAGGGCGATCATGTCTTCTGGTCTTTCTCCGAAGGAGGCGCGGCGGCGTTGCGCATCCGGATCATCGAGTAATGCAATGAAGCGTTCAGCAGGGCGGCCCGCAGCGGCCAGAGGGACGGCGTCAGCCGAACCTCGACGCCCGCGTCCCTGAGGCGCGTCAGCAGGTCGCCGACCGGCTCGACCGACGTCGGGACGACCGTTCGGCGCGAGACGTGCGCGCCGTGGTCCTCCAGCGAGACGAACCCGCCCGCTGCGGCGTCGAACCGGTAGGCGTACAGAGTGGTCTCCCGCATGCGCTCCAGCCACGCCCCCTCGATGGCGATGACGATGCGGGCGTCGGTGACGCCTAGGTAGCGATCGACGTCCTCCGCCGTGCTTGTCGGCAGCGCCCAGAAGCAGACGCGCGGGCAGTCCCGCGGAAAGTAGTACAGCGGCGCGTGCGCCTCGTCGATCGCCCACACCAGCGGCTCGCTGTCCGGGTTCGAGGCGACGGGCCGCGGCTCGAAGACCGTGATGCCCGGGTCTTCCGAGAAGTGGAGCAGCGTGGGCGACGTCGGCGGCACGCCCTTCAGCGCGACGCCAGCGGGAAGTCCTCCCCGCGGGGGCCGCCTGTCTACCCGCGGACTCATGCGGGGACCATCTCCCGGCGCGGCGCGGCGTTCTTCATGCGGAGCATCGCGAACTGGAGCGTCGAATCGAGCAGGGCGTCGTGCAGCGGCCAGAGCGACGGCGTCAGGCGCAGTTCCACCCCGGCGTCGCGCAGCCGCGCGAGCACGTCCCCCACCGGCTGTACGTCCAGCGGGCGCACCGGCTGCTTCGTAACGAAGTAGCCGTCCATCCCGACCATCCGGAACCCGTCCGGCGAGAGCCGATAGGCGTACAGGCGCGCCTCGCGCAGCCGGTCCAGCCACGCGCTCTCCACGGCGATCACGCGCTCCGCCACCGTATGGCCGAGGAATAGCGCGCGGTCCTGCGGCGTCGTTGTCGGAAGCGCGCGGTAGGCGACGCGCGGGCAGTCCCGCGGGAACCAGTAGAGCGACGCGCGGTCTTCCGCGACCCCCCAGATGAGCGGCTCCCCGCCGGGATTGCCGGCCGGCGGCTGCGGCTCCAGGAGCCCGATATTGGCTTCCTCGCTGAAGTGGTACAGGTTCACGTCGTTTCCGTTTCTGTCGCCCCGCCCGCTACTTCTTGTCGGACTCGTAATGGACCCAGTACTTCTGGAGCTGCCACTGGATCAGGGTCAGTCCGAGGATCAAGACGAAGATCACCCAGGCGAGCGCGGACGCGTAGCCCATCTTGAAGTACCGGAACGCATTATTGAAGAGGTACAGGACCGGGACCAGCAGCGAGTCCAGCGGTCCGGTGCCGCCGGTGCCGCCCGCGAGGACGTACACCCGGTCGAACTCCTGGAGCGCGTGGATCGAACCCATGATCAGGTTGAAGAAGATGTAGGGCGAGAGCATCGGCAGCGTCACGTGCCGGAACTTCTGGAGCCCGCTCGCGCCGTCGATGTCCGCGGCCTCGTACAGGCTCTGCGGTACCCCCTGGAGGCCCGCCAGCCAGAGGATCATGCCGCCGCCCGCGCCCCAGAGCCCCTGAACGATCAGGCCCGGCTTGGACCACTCCGCCACGCCGAACCACCCCGGCGGTTGCAGGCCGAACCAGTCGGTGAGCGTCACCTTCCAGAGAGCGTTCAGTAGGCCCTTGTTCGGGTCGCCCGCCAGCACCCACGCCCACAGCACCGCCGAGGCGACCGCCGGGACGATGGAGGGGATGTAGAACGCGGTCCGGTACCAGTTCATGCCCCGGATCTTCATGTTCAGGAGCATCGCGATGGCGAGGCCGGTGGACATGCCGAGCGGGATGCCGAAGACCGCCAGGTACGCCGCGTTCCCGAGCGCCTTCTTCAGCAGCTCGAAGTCGTCGGTGAAGAGCGTGCGGAAGTTGCTCACGCCAACGTAGCGCGGGGCGTGCAGGACGTCGTAGTCCGCGAACGCGAAGAGGATCGAGGCGAGGATCGGGCCCGCCGTCAGAAGCAGAAACCCGAAGATCCAGGGCATCGCCATCATGTAGCCGGCCACCGCCTCGCGGCGGGCCATGCTGGACTTGCCGACCGTCTTGCGCCCGCGCCAGATGCCCCACCCCAGCAGGCCAACCGCCGCCAGCGCCATCACGGTGACCGGCCCCGCCATCGGGAAGAGGGGCAGCTTCTCGCGGGCGTACGCCTTGTCCAGCTCCTTCTGAACCAGCGCCTGCTGCTCCTCCAGCGCCGCCTTCGGCGTCTGGGCGTGAGCCACGGCCCGCTCGAACGCGCGCACGTGGGAGTCCCAGAGCGGCTGACCGACGAAGGTCACGGGCCGGTACCGCGCGACCGGGAGCATGTCGATGAACGCCTTCTGGGCCACGAACAGACGCGGGTTGACGGGCGGGACCTCCTTCAGGAGGCGCGCGTTGATCCTGCTGTTCGCGCTGAGGTTGAAGACGAAGGGGCGGCCCTTGCTCTCGTTGTACTGCTTCTGCGCCCGCGAGGAGAGCACCCAGGACTCCTCGCTGCTCATGTACTTGATGAAGCGCCACGCGGCGTCCGGGTTCCGCGCGCCGGTCGGGATGGCGTAGGAGAAGCCGCCGGTCCACGTGACGAACCGGTCGACCCCGTTGAACCGCCCCTCGCCCTTGAACCGCTCCACGGGCACGGGCGCGGGCGCGACGGCGAAGTCCAGATCGGGCGCGTAGCGGGCGATGTTGCCCAGTTCCCAGTTCCCGTTGATGACCATGCCGATCTTGCCGGTGTAGAACGGATTCTGCTCCGCGCCCTGGAAGCCCGACTGGAAGATGTTGACCTTGTCCACGCCGCCCAGCGCGTCGTAGACGTCGGTCATGAACTGGAGCGCCTCGACATTCTCCGGCGCGGCGAGGGTGCTGGCGCGCCCGTTCTCGCTCAGGAAGACGGTCGGTTTGGCCGAGTTCTGGAACGCGTAGAGGTAGAGCCAGGAGTTGCCGTAGTTGGGGATGAAGCCGATGCGCCGGTAGGTCTTGTCGGCGTTGTACGCGGTGAGCTTCTTCGCGTACTCCATCAGTTCCGGCCAGGTCTGCGGGGGCCTGTCGGGGTCTAGGCCGACCTCGCGGAAGATGGCGCGGTTGTAGTACAGGAGGCGGTCGTCGATGCCGGTCGGCACCGCGTATACCTTGCCCTCGTAGACCGCCTCGTTCCAGGCGGCGGGGTAGTAGTTCTCCGCCTTGATGGCGTCGGGGCCCGAGTCCTTTGCGATGAGGTCGTCGAGCGGCATGAACGTCCCGCGCGAGGCCCAGTCGCCGATGGTGAAGCGGTCCTGGTGGATGACGTCCGGCGGGACGCGCCCGACGATGCTGGTCATCAGCTTCTGCGGGTTCATCTGGCCCGCGCCCATCGCCAGGACGGAGACGTCGATGTCCGGGTTGCGCCGCTCGAACTCCGCGATTTGCGCGTCGAGTCCCTTGGTCTCCTTGCCGGGCTGGAGACCCCAGACGACCAGCTTGACCTTCTCTCCCCGCACCTCCTCGGCGCGAACGATCGCCATCGGCAGCGAGCAGACAAGCAGGAGAAGGGTGATGACGGCGGCAGCGGCGCGCCGCGCGGCGGGGAATCGCAACTTCGGAACCTCCGGGCTCAGTGTAGGGCACACAGAACGCACCGTCAAGCGGAGCGACGGTCCGGCGTCACAGGCCGTCGAGGAGGTCGTCGAAGGCGCCCGCGTTGACCTCGCGCTGGACCTCGGTCCAGAAGACGTATGTCGCGCCGCCGGAACCGTGCGTCCCCGTGATCCGGTAGGAAGATATCAGTTCGTTGAGTCGATCGGTGACCGCTCCCAGAACCCGCGCGTCGCGGGCGTCCGATTTGCGGGGGGTGGCGCCGGGGCGCGATTTCAGGGCGTCGTAGGTGCGAACGGCGGCGCTCGAAAGGCGAAGGGACACGGGCGAATTACTCCTCCGCACCATCGTAGCATGGACACAAACCATTGCAAAATGTCGTTCACTTTCCGGCGCGAAAATTGCACGGGTCCCGTGATAATATGGCAATACCTGGGGCGGTGACAGGCGTAACCGCCGCCGCTCCTTTCGTGTCCGACTACCAGCGATATCTCCCGACATCGCCCGTCCGATCTCGTTCAGGACAGGAGTGCTTTCGGCCCGATGACTATTGACGCCCTTCCCCGGCCCGGCCGCAAGGCGGTAGCCGTTTCCTCTTCCTTGATGACGCTGATGCTCGCGCTGGGCACCGTCACCACCGCCGCGAACCGGGCGCACGCCGCCCCGGAGAAGTTCAAGCTCGTCTACAAGGCCCAGCAGGGCCAGGTCAAGAAGGCGAAGGGCAGCGCGCTCATCAAGTTCGCCGTCTCCGGCCAGGACGTCAGCATCGAGCAGAGCGGCACCGACAAGATCACATACTCCGAGGTGAAGCCCACCGGCGAGATCACCTACATCGACGAGACCGAGGCGCTGGAGATCACCGCGAACGGCCAGAAGCAGGAAGTTCCCGCGGAGGTGATGGACGACAAGACCATCGTCACCATGAAGCCCAACGGCCTTATCGTCGGCTTCAAGGAGGAGAACTCCGACGACGAGGACGAGGGCGACGATAACCTGACCGTCCGCCTCATCTCCGCCACGACCCCGGTCTTCAGCGATAAAGAGGTGGGCGTCGGCGACAAGTGGTCGCAGGAGTTCAAGGCCAGCAGCGACCTAGGCACGCGCGACGCGCGCGCGGACTACGAAGTCCTGGCGCTGGAGAAGGTCGGCGCGGTCGACTGCGTCAAGATCAAGGTCGAGTACGCGGAAAAGGGCTCCAAGGCGCTGACCGGCAAGGGTACGCTCTGGGTGGAGCGGTCCTCCGGCGACACCGTCAAGGCCGACTTCGACGTGGAGGGGGTGCCCTTCGGCCCGCCCCAGGCGGCGGTCGCCGCCTCGGTGAAGCTGACCGAGGAGCGGACCCAGGGCGGACCGCTGCCCGGCTCCGCGGCGACCGGTGCGACCGCGGACGCGAAGAAGCCCGAGCCGAAGAAGGACAAGACGATCGACGAGGTCGTCAAGGACTTCCAGAAGCTGCCCGGCGGCCTGACGCTGTACCGGAAGAAGGAGCCGACCAAAGACACGATCTACCTGGAGATCCCCGAGGCGAAGCTCGGGCAGCTGATGATGCTCCAGGCCACGGCGAGCACCGGCACCTCCGATCAGATCGTCACCGGCGACCCCATCAACGACATCGTCTTCAAGTTCGAGAAGCAGCAGGACGACAAGCTCCTGATGGTCGTCCCCAACACCTACTTCAAGGCGGACAACCCGGAACTCGCCCGAGCGATGAAGCGGTCGTTCGCGGACGGCTACATCGCCTCGTTCAAGGTCGAGGCGAAACAGGCGGAGCGCAAGTCGCTCCTGATCGACGTTTCCGAGGTGTTCCGGGGCGACCTGGCGCAGATCTCGGCGGCGTTCTCCGGCGGCGCGCTCATCCCCGGCCTGCCCTCGGCGGGCGGCGGCTTCGGGCTCGACCGGGAGAAGACCTACGTCGACACCGTCAAGAACTTCCCGGACAACCTGGTCGTCACGACGCAGTACCACTTCCAGCGCGGCGGGATGCGGGCCTCCTCGGGCGCCCTCGCCGATCCGCGCAGCGCGCCGTTCGCGGTGACCTACAACCTGTTCGCCCTCCCGACGGACAACGGCTACGTCCCGCGCCTCGCCGACCCGCGCATCGGCTACTTCCTGACCGAGTTCCAGACGTTCGATAATGACGCCGCCGAGGACCCGCTCCTCCGGTACATCCTGCGCTGGGACCTGCGCAAGAAGGACCCAAAGGCCGCGCTCTCCGAGCCGGTGAGGCCGATCGTCTTCTGGCTCGACAACGCCATCCCGACCTACTACCGGGATTCGGTGCGGGACGGCATCCTGGTATGGAACCGGGCGTTCGAGAAGATCGGCTTCAAGGACGCCATCGTGGTCAAGCAGATGCCCGACAACCCGGACGGCAAGGACGCGAACGTCCCGACCGACACGGCGGACATGCGCTTCAACTTCGTGCGCTGGGTGGTCTCGCCCGGCTCCGCCTACGCCGTCGCGCTGTTCCGCCCGAACCCCATCACCGGGCAGATACTGAACGCGAGCATCACCGTGGACGCGGGCATCGTGCGCGCCTTCAAGCTGGAGCGAAACGCCATCGTCGACCCGGCCACGGCGTTCGCGCGCGGCGCGGGCATGGACATCGACGAGGCGCTCTTCCAGTCGAAGGTGCCGCTCTCGGAGGCGGCGGAAACCGTAATGCGGGCGACGGCGGGCGGCAAGCTCGGCCAGAGCCACATCGGGCACGACCCGCGCTACTGCCGGCTCGGCGGCGACCAGTTCCGCGAGCGCGCCTGGTTCGGCTACACCGCGGCGTCGCTCCTCGGCCAGGAGCTGGCCGCGGCGGGCAAGCGCAACCCGCTCGTCAACGAGAAGGAGTACGCCCAGCAGATCATCCGCGAGACGGTGGCACACGAGATGGGCCACATCCTCGGCCTGCGCCACAACTTCGTCGCCTCCACGCAGTTCTCGCTGGAGGAGCTGAAGGACGCGAAGCGGGTGAAGGAGGGCGGCATCGGGGCGTCCGTGATGGACTACAACCCGTTCAACATCTCCGCGCTGAAGACGCCCGGGGTGGACTTCTTCTCCCAGACCATCGGCGTGTACGACTACTGGGCGGTCGAGTACGGATACAAGCCCTTCGGCGACGTCAAGAAGCCCATCGACGAGACGTTCCAGCTCAAGCAGGTGGCGAAGCTGAGCAACATGCCTGGACACGCCTACCAGAGCGACGAGCAGGCGCTGATCGGGTTCGACCCGCGCGTGGTCCAGTACGACCTGTCGTCCGACCCGCTCGCCTACTGGGAGAAGAGCATCGAGGTGAGCAAGCACCTGCTGACGAACCTCGACAAGCGGCTGCCCCGGAGCGGCGAGAGCTACTACGAGTTCACGCGGGCCTTCAACCAGCTTCTGGGCATCTACGCCCGGTCGGCGGGCGTCGCCTCACGCTACGTCGGCGGCCTGAACGTGAACCGGAACCACAAGGGCGACCCGGGCGAGAAGCCCACCCTGAGCCCCGTGGACGTCGCCGAGCAGAAGCGCGCCCTCGCGCTGCTGAACGCGTTCCTGTTCTCGCCCGCCGCGATGAACTTCCCGACTTCCTACTACGGAAAGCTGACCACCGACCCTTACGGCCTCGACTTCGCGGCGGATTTCCCGATTCAGGACCAGATCTCCGGAATCCAGAAGGCGGCGCTGACCCGCCTCTTCTCCGGCGGCGTCCTGACCCGCGTCGCCAACAATGAGTTCAAGAGGGGCGGCGACCCGAACAAGGCGCTGACCATGACGACTCTGTTCGACAGCGTCGGCAAGAACGTCTGGTCGGAACTGGGGACCCGGGGCAACGTCAGCGCGCTGCGGCGTCAGCTCCAGCGGGCGCACCTCGACCGCATGGCCGAGATGGCGACCCGCCCGGGCTCCGCGCCCGAGGACGCCCGCATGCTGGCCTGGAACGAACTGAAGTCGCTGAAGAAGCGGCTGACCGCGTCGCTCGCGAACCCGACGCTGGACCGCTACACGCAGATCCACCTGACGGACTCGCTGGACAAGGTGCAGCGGACCCTGGACGCGGAGGTGACCCTCGGCGGGTCGGCTCCCGCCGCCGCGCCGAACCTGCTCCAGATGCTTCTCGGCGGCAAGGACGGCGAAGCGGCGCTCCCGCAGCGGAAGTAGTCCGCCGGAACATAAAAGAAAAATGCGCGGCGGGGGCTGCTGGCCCCCGCCGCGCTTTTTGTCGCCCCTGCGCTTAAAGGGGCAGTTCGACGCGCTTGCCGGTGCGGGCTGACTCGTACACGGCCACGATCAACTCCAGAGCTGAGCGTGCCTCGGTCCCGTTCATGAATGTCTCGCGCCCGGTCCGGATCGCCTCGATCAGGTCCGTGAAGTGGGCGACGTGCCCGCCGACCGAGATGGCGCGCGGGTCGGACGCGCCCTGCGCCTGCCCGCCCTCGCCCTGTGCCTCTCCCTGCCGGACGAAGTCCTTGACCTCCGGCGGCGGCGCGTTCTTGACGCCGCCCGGTGTCCGCTCGCCCGCGTTGTCGGCGAACTGCGCGAACTTCAGGCGGCTGTTCTCGACCACGACCGTGCCGTTGGTGCCGTAGACCTCCAGCGACTGCTTGAAACCCGGGTACATCGCCGTGGATGCCAGCAGCGTCCCGACCGCGCCGTTCTCGAACTCGATGTTCGCGGAGACGATGTCCTCGACCTCGATCCGCTCGTGCGCCCGGGTCCCCATCGTCGCGGAAACCGCCTTGACCGGCCCCATGATCCACCGGAGCATGTCGACGTAGTGGACGCCCTGGTTCATCAGCGCGCCGCCGCCGTCCAGCGCCCACGTCCCGCGCCATCCGCCCGAGTCGTAGTACTCCTGGGTCCGGTACCACTTCGTCGTCGACTCGCCGTAACACAGGTCGCCGAGCCGCCCCTCGTCGAGGTACTGCCGCAGCGCGCGGATGCCCGACGAGTACCGGTGCTGCGAGATGACCTCCAGCTTGACCTTGTTGTCGGCGCAGGCGGCGATCAGGGCGTCCGCCGCCTTCAGGGAGACGTCGATGGGCTTCTCGCAGACGACATGCTTGCCCGCCTTCGCGCCACGGACCCCGTGCTCCGCGTGCAGGCCCGAGGGCGTGCAGACGCACAGTACGTCGAAATCCGCTCCGGAGAGCATCGCGTCGAGGTCCGTGAAGTGGGTGACGCCGTTCTTCTCGCCCGCACGGCGGGCGATCTCCTCGACCTCATCGCAGACCGCGACCAGTTCGGCGTCGTCGGACAGCGCCTTGATGGCGTCGATGTGCGTGCCGTGGATGACGCCACACCCGACGATGGCGAATCGGAGCTTGGACATGGTTGGTTACAATTTCCTCCTGAGGGGCGGGCGGACAGGAGGAAGTATTTGCCTCTCCGCGCCGCATTGCCACGGTTTTGTTTGGCCGCGGGCGGTCCAAAATCCTGCCCGGAAAACCGGACCGGTAAGCGCGGGCGGGCGCGGCAGTGCGCCCGCCGGCCGCCGTTTCAGAGGATGCCGAGGCGCTTGCCGACCTTTTCGAAGGCTGCCAGTGCCTCGTCGAAATCGGCGCGGGAGTGGACCGCCGTCGGCATCGTGCGGACGCGCGCCTTGCCGCGCCCGACGGTCGGGAAGACGACGGCCAGGGCGAGCACGCCCTCCTCCAGGAGTCCGCGCTGCAGCTCCTGGGTCTTTCCCTCGTCCCCGACCATCACCGGCGTGATAGGCGTCTCGGTGACGCCCGTGTCGAAACCGAGGCGCTTCAGGCCGTCCTGCCAGTACCGCGCGTTCTCCCAGAGCCGCTCCGTCAGCGTCGGGTCCTCGCCCATGATGCGGATCGCCTCGATGGTCGCGCCCGTGACGGCGGGGGGATGCCCCGTGGAGAAGAGGAACGGGCGCGCGCGCTGGGTGAGGAAGTCGCGAAGCGCGGCCGACCCGGCAATGTAGCCACCCATCACGCCGACCGCCTTGGAGAGCGTCCCGAGCTGGATATCGACCCGGTCCTTGACGCCGAAGTGGTACGCGGTCCCCCGCCCGTTCTTGCCCATGACGCCGGAGCCGTGGGCGTCGTCCACCATGACCGCCGCGTCGTAGCGGCCCGCCAGGTCGCAGATCGCGTCCAGGGGGGCGACGTCGCCGTCCATCGAGAAGACGCCGTCGGTGATGACGAGCCGCTTCTTCGCGCCCTGCGCGCCCTTCAGTGCGTCCTCAAGAGCGTTCATGTCCTTGTGCTTGTAGGCGACGCGTGACGCCTTGGAGAGGCGGCAGCCGTCGATGATGGACGCGTGGTTCAGCTCGTCCGAAAGGATCACGTCGCCCTCGCCGAACAGCGTCGGGATGGTACCGGCGTTCGCGGTGAAGCCGGACTGAAAGACCAGCACCGCCTCGACCCCCTTGAACGCGGCGAGATCGCGTTCCAACTGGTCGTGAATGGCCAGGTTGCCGATAATCGGCCGCACCGCCCCCGCGCCCGCGCCGTACCGCTCCACGGCGCGTATCGCCGCCGCGCGCAGCCGGTCGTCGCCCGCCAGCCCGAGGTAGTTGTTCGACGACAGATTGACCAGACTCCGGCCGCCGATCGTGACCCGCGCGCCGGGCGCGGACTCGGCCGAGAGTAGAGGCTTGTAAAGGTGCTGGTCCTTGAGCGTCTGGATCTGTTCGTTCAGGAAGTTCTGGAGGGTTGGGTTCATGGTTCGTGTGTCCTCCGGCCTAGTCGGCGACGTTCAGCACGACCTTGCCGCACTGGCCCGAGCGCATCAGGTCCATGCCGGTCGCGAACTCGCCGAAGGGGAGCTGATGGGTCAGTATCGGCGAAACGTCCAGCCGCCCCGACGCCAGGAGGGCTTTCATGGTGTACCAGGTGTCGTAGAGCTTGCGGCCGACGATGCCCTGGACGGTCAGGCCCTTGAAGATGACGTCCTCGGCCAGTTCCAGGGTCACGGGCTTCGAGGGGATGCCCATGAGCGAGACGCGCCCGCCGGGCCGCGCGAGGCGCATCGCCTGCTGGACGGCGGGCACCGCGCCGCTCATCTCCAGGACCACGTCCACGCCCTGCCCGTCGGTAGCCGCGGCGACCATCGCCTCGAGGTCCTCGTCGGGCACGCGCGCCACGTGGTCCGCGCCGACCTCGCAGGCGAGCTTGAGGCGGTAGTCCGTCGTGTCCGACGCCCAGATCGTATTCGCGCCGACCGCCTTGCACACGGCGATCGCGAAAAGACCGATCGGGCCGCAGCCCAGGACCACGACCGACTTCCCGATGATGTCGCCCGCCAGCGCGGCGTGAACGGCGTTCCCGAGCGGGTCCTGCATGCAGGCGATCGACGCGGGGACCCGGGCGTCGTTCTTGATGACGCTGGATTCGGGCACGGCGAAGTACTCGGCGAAGCAGCCGGTCGTATCGACGCCGAATATCTTCGTGTTCTGGCAGACGTGCGCCTGGCCGGTGCGGCACTGCAGGCAGTGGCCGCAGACCCGGTGCGACTCGCCCGAGACGTAGTCGCCCACCTTCAGGCTCTGGCACTCAGGGCCAACCGCGACGACCTCCCCGGCCCACTCGTGCCCCATCGTCACCGGCGGCTTGACGCGCCCCTGCGCCCAGGCGTCCCAACTATAGACGTGAAAGTCCGTACCGCAGATGGAGACGTTCCGGATCTTCACCAGCGCGCCGTTGCGCGGCGTCTCCGGCTCCGGAACGTCGAGCAGCTGCGCGCCCGCTTCCGGCCGGGTCTTGACGATAGCCTTCAATCGAGGTTTCCTTACTGGTTCGTTAATTCTGTATCCACTTATTATAGCACCCGTTCGCCGTTGAGACGGGTCCCCGACGGCGTCGGATTCAGGGGCACGGCGAATTATACCTTGCCCGCCCCGACGGCGGCAGCGGCGCGGTCGAGCCAGGCGCGCAACAGGTACGCCCCGGCGACGTTTCGCGTGAGGCCGCTCGGTTCGTCCCCGAGGCCGCCGTGCAGCCGCAGCGTCGTCAGCGTCAGGCTCCCCTTCTCCGCCGTCGCCGTCAGCAGGTAGCCGTGCTTCGTAAACGCGCGGGCGTCCACGCGGGTCAGCGCGGCGTCGACGGTCACCTTCGGCCCGAGCGCCGCCCGGACGCCGTCGAGTTCGAACGCGGCGTCCGCGGCGAGGCCGTAGAAGAGCGCGCCCGTCTCGTTCTCGTGCGGGAATTCGCCCCACACCGGGTTCGGGTCGAAGAGGCGCATCGCCTCGCGCCAGAAGGGCATCGCGGGAGCGGGCAGCCCGTACCCCGCGCCCGCGTCGCTCGCGCCCGGCTGGAGGTAGATGACGTGCCCTCCGAGCCGCGCGAATTCCACGAAGTCGGGACGCCACGCGGTGGCGACCAGGACGGGGATGTCCCCCTTGCCGTCGGACGGCTTCCCCGTGACAACGTCCAGCGGCACCGGCGCTATCCCGACGGCGTCCGCGAACCGGCTCAGGTGACCGGCGGGATCGTAGACGCCGACGCGCCGCTTTTCGTCCTTCCCCGGCTTCGGGAATACCCACAGCGGCAAATCGTTCGTTACGGTCCTGCCGCCGACCTCGGCCTCCAGAGACACCCGGAGGCGCGTGGGCCGGTCCACCGCCGGAGCGGTAAAGGTGAACAGATCGACGTATACGACGTCCCCGGGCGCGACGCGATCGCGCGCCACTTCCCCCCGGGCGACCGGCCTGCCGTCCGAGCCTGAGACGCGCCAACGTACGGCGAGCGGGCCGGCCCCGACGCCGTAGTGGGAGACGCCGACGTGGCGCCGGACGCTCGACCCGGACCACGCGCAGTAGCGGTCCACGTAGGCGGGCCGGTCCCCGCCCGCGGCCCACTCGCGCCGCCGGTCGGGCTCTAGGAACAGCACGGTGTCCTGGTTGAACGGGCGGAACTCCTGCGCCGAGAAGCGCGCCTCGCCGAGGTCGTCGAACAACCCCGCCGACGAGATAGGCGTGTCCACGAGACCGGTGATGACGTAGCCGCCCATGTGCGGCTGCGAGCGGACCAATTCCAGCGTCAGCTTGCGCGTCAGGAGCGCCTGCTTGCGGGCGGACTCGTGCAGCTCGCCCCGCCGCTCCAGCAGCCCGTTCTGCTTCATGAGGTCGAGCTGGCGGACGACGGTGTACTCCCAGCGGACGCCCTTCGGATTGTGCTCGCCGTCCTCGACCGCCCACCAGGGGGGCTTACCGCCGCGCTTCGCCGCCAGCCCCGGCAGGTCGCGCAGCGCGTCCTGGTCGCAGAACTCGCCGAACAGGAACGGCTGGCGCGGCCGGAACGCCGGGTGGAACGAGGCGAAGGTCGGCCGCGCCTGCGGCAGGTCGCAGTAGAGGTGGAAGTCGTGGAAGTCCGCGCTCTCCGGCATCGGGCCGCCGTAGCACTCCGCGGAGCCGGAGTTGTCGCGCACCAGCGGCGAGCCGGTGTCCTCCTTGACCTGCTCGTACAGTTCGCGCAGGAAGGCGGCGTCCATCCCGGCCCCGATTTCGCAGCCCACGGTCCAGACCGCGACCGACGGGTGGTCGCCCACCTGGCGCACGATGCGCCGGTACTCTACCGGGGTCTGCTTCCGGCAGAACTCGCTGCTCTGCGGCAGCCACATCGGCAGCTCCACCCAGAGCAGCATCCCCATCCGGTCGGCGATCTCGAAGTAGGACTGCGGCGGTATCCAGAGGCAGAGCTTCATGCCGTTGAAGCCCAAGTCGCGCACCCGCTCCAGCTCCGCGCGGAACACCTCCTCGGGCGGGTTCGGGGCGCGGCTGTCCTCGTACCAGCCCCACGAAAGAGGCATCCGCAGGTAGACCGGCGCGCCGTTGACGAGAATCCGCTCCCCGTCCACGGTCACGTCCCGGAACCCGACCAGACGACGACGCCCGTCCGAAACGACTCCGCCCACCTCGACCGTCACGTCCAGCGTGAACAGGGTCGGTTTCTCCGGCGACCAGCGCAGTGCGTCCCTGAAGCCTTCGACCTTCAGGTCGGCCCGGACCTCTCCGCTTGCGGCCGCCGGTACCTCGCGCCGCGCCACCACGCGTCCCGCTTCGTCGGAAAGCGCGAAGCGGACGACGGCGGTGCCGCCCGCGCTCCCGGGGGCCATGTCGAGGTCCGCGACGGCGGCCACGGTGCCGTCCGCGCGGCCTGGGGCGCGAAGCCCGCGGATCGCCGCGGGGCCGGTCGTTCTCAGACGCATCTCCTGCCACGGCCCGCCCCAGGTTCCCCACACGTACGGCAGGAACCCGGCCATAGTCTCCCGTATCGGGAATCGCGCCGCCCCCGGCTTCTCGACCGCGAGCGCCAGCGCCAGCCTGCCGTCCCGCTGCGCGGCGGAGTCCGAGGGTACCTCGAACGCGAAGGCGTCCCACAGGCCGGTGTGCTCGCCGACCGGCGCTCCGTTGACCGAGGCCGCGCAATGGTAGGACACCGCGTCGCACTCCCACCAGAGCCTGCCGCCGGCACGGAGTTCGGCGCGGGCCGTCTCCGGCAGCGACACGTCACGCCGATAGGTCACCGGCCCCGTGAGCGTCGCCGGGCGGCCGTCGCGCTCCCAGCAGCCGGGCACTGTGGCGACCGACTCCCGGCCGTCCGCAGCCATACTCCACTCTCCCGCCAGCGAGACCGTCGTTCCCACGCGGCGCGGCGCTTCCGCCGCGGATGCTTCCCTGCTCATACCGTTGTCTTCCCCCCACCACACACCGCTGCCGAGCGCGGTCGCCGCGCCGCGCACCGCGGCCGTCTTCAAGAACCGTCGTCTATCCATGCCGCTCTTACCGCACCTCCAGGTATCCAACGTCGTCCCGGCGCGCCCGCTCCTCGCCATCGACACGCACGCTCAGGCCCTCCCCGCCCGGACGCCAGCGCACTTCGACCGTCCGCCCTCGCCACGGCAGATTGCCCAGCGTCCAGGGCGCGTCGCGCCGCCAGAGCGGGTCCACCACCAGCGTCCCGTCCGCCCGCGGCAGCACGCCGCACAGGTGCCGCACGTAGAGGTCGGCGACCCAGGAGTGCATGTAGTCGTCCACCCCGCGGTATACGCAGGGCGTGCCCGTGAGCGGGTTGTAGTGCTCGAAGCAGTTCGGGCGGTCGGGGTCGCCGTCGAAGAACATCGTGCGGACGAACCGCTCCACGAACCCGGTCGCGACCGGCGCGAGCGACGGGTCGAGTGTCCGCGCCGCGTTCGCCAGGGCGTCGGCCACGTGCGAGTTCGTCATCGGCCAGGTGCGCCCGTTCCAGGGGCAGTTCGTCCGCTTCCCCTTCCACTGGCCGTCGGCGTCGAAGTACGGGTCCGTCAGCGGAGACGCGGGCACCGGGTACGCGGTCCAGAACTCCTCGGGGTTCAGCAGGTGGCGTCGGACCGCCCCGAGGTGCTGGTGGCCGGCGAGGTCGCACAGGAACGGGTAGAACCCCACGACCGCCTGGTACGGCGACCGCTCCCCGGTGCGCGGGTCCACGTCGAAGAACATCTCCGCCGACGGGTCCCACATCCGCTCCCGCACCGCGGCGCGCGTGGCGTCCGCGCGGGCGTCCCACCCCCGGCCGTCCCCCCGACCGAGCAGGCGCTCCATCTCGCCGAGCGCGCGCTGGAGCCGGTAGACGTAGACCGTGGCGTCAACCCCCTTCAGGCGGATCGCGCGCCAGTCGTCCGCCTCCGGGTCGGCGAACAGGTACCGGCTCATGTACTCCTGCCCGGTCTCGTTCTGGTCGATGATGTCGTAGAGATGCCAGCCCTCGGGGTCCCGCTCCCGCTCGAAGTAGTTGGCGTAGCGCGCCAGCCCCGGGTAGGCCTTGGCCAGGAAGTCGTCGCTGCCCGTGACGGCGTA
>DATLHN010000382.1:0-3551 GCA_035539875.1 Armatimonadaceae bacterium | reverse complement strand
AGGTCCCGGAAGCCGCGCTCGTTACCGTCGCTGAACCGGTCCACGATCAGGAAATACAGCGACTGATCCTCCCACGCGTCCGGCGACGGGTGGCACGGCTCGTCGCCGCGCACCCCCTCCCAGTCGATGTCCGCCACCGACGTGATGCTTGCTCCGTGTACCATCGTTAACTGCCACCCTCTAAGTCTCTTGCTTTTAGGTCTTTTTGTGTCGGTCCGCGTCCGAAAACGGGAAGCGTCCCGGTTGTTTTTACCGTCGGCGGGCGCTGCGCATGCCTTTTGTTTGCCCGTTAATTCGGCCGACCGCGTCCGGATTATCCGCGTGGCGTGAGGAGTATCGGAGGGAGACGATTCCGGGGGCACGGAGGCGGGTACCCCAACGGTGCAGCGATTGCGGCGGGGGAGCGCGACCGCACTCCCGCCGCCGCCCCGTAGTCGCGCCCTTTAGCGGAGGACCCCACACATGATCCAGCGTATCGACCGCCTGCCGGTGGAGCTACCCCGGCCCAAGAACCCCTCGCCCAACGACGCCGCCGCCGTGCAGGAGCTGCTCGGGGGCAAGTACGGCGAAATGTCCACCCTGATGAACTACACTTTCCAGTCGTTCAACTTCCGGGGGAAGGCGAAGCTGCGGCCGTACTACGACCTCATCGCCAGCATCGCCGCGGAGGAGTACAGCCACATCGAGACGGTCAGCTACGCCATCAACCTGCTCCTGACCGGCACCACGGAGCGCAACCCGGACCCGACCGCCGCGCCGCTGAAGTCCGCCGTGGACGCCCGCAACTCCTACCACTTCCTCGCGAGCGGGCAGGCCGCGATGCCGGTGGACTCGATGGGCAACCCCTGGACCGGGCAGTACGTCACCGCGACGGGCAACCTGAAGCTCGACCTGCTGCACAACTTCTTCCTGGAGTGCGGGGCGCGCGCGAACAAGATACGGGTCTACGAGATGGTGAGCGACCCGACGGCGCGGGCGGCGGTGGGCTACCTGCTCGTGCGCGGCGGCGTCCACATCGTGGCGTACGCGAAGGCGCTGGAGACGCTGACCGGGGTGGACGTCGGCAAGCTGCTGCCGATCCCGGACATCAGCAACAAGAAGTTCCCCGAGGCGCAGAAGCTGGAGGACGAGCAGAAGCTGCACACAGTCCTGTTCCGCTGGAGCCCGACGGACTTCGACCAGATCGGGGCGATCTGGAAGGGCGCGCACCCGGAGGACGGCGCGCCGCTGACGGTCTCCGAGGGGATGCCCGAGGGGGTGCCGATGCCGGATTTGGACGAGGAGCCGCAGCTCACGTCGCCGCTGGGCGACACGGCGATGGACCCGGAGATGATGGCGGACGTTGCGAAGCGCCTGTTCGGCGCGGGCGGCGTCCCCACGCCGTAGACGAGCGCCTCCGCTCCCCCGGCCGACGCGCCGGGGGAGCGGAGGCGTCACGGAGACGAGAACCAGCCGGTCTGCCGCGCGTCTCGCTCCACCTCGATCACCACCGTCGTCCCGGACGGGCCGGTCATGAGGTACAGGCGGTCCGCGGTGTTGAGCATGAACCAGAAGCCGTGCCCGAGCGTCCCCGCATAGGAAAAACCCGGCTCCAGCGTCGCGCGCGGCAGCCGGGCGACGTCGATGCCCCGGCCCCGGTCCTCGATCCACACCTGGACCACGCCCGCGCCCTCCGTTTCGGAGGCCCCGACGAGGGCGGTCCCCCCGCCCGCGTGCCGGACGGCGTTCATGGCCGCCTCGCCGGTGGCGGTCACCAGGTCGTTCCTGCGGTCGGTCCCGAAACCCAGGTCCCGCGCCGCCGCCTCGGCCCGCTGGCGCACCCGGCGGACGGTGTCGTCCCGGAGGACCATCGGCCCCTCCGGGGACGGGAGGAGCGCCGGAAGCTGGGCGTCGGAGTCGCAGAGGCGCAGCTTCCCGGCGGTGACACTGGAAAGCACGTCGCGCAGGAACGCCCGCTGCACTTCCAGCAGGGCCGCCCGCTCCGCCGCCGCCCGTTCCCGCTCGCGGAGGTAGTCGCGGATCTCGTACTGACGACGCCGGGCGGCGAGAGCGGCCCGCACCGCGCGCACCAGCGTCGCCGTGCGCAGCGGACGCTCCAGGAACGTCGCCCCGCCGAGCGCGTCGAGGGCGCGCGTCTGCGACTCCCCGGCCCGCGCGAATCTCCCGCCGCCCCCGGTCAGCACCAGCAGCGGCAGGTCGGACCAGGGCGGCTGCTCGGCGAGTGCGGAGACCAGCCGGTCCAGAGCGGGCGGCGTCAGCGCCTCGCGGGCGATCAGGATCGCGCCCGCGCCACCGGACGCGACGGCGCGGCAGACGTCCTCGATCCCGGCGCACGGCCGTGCCGCCATCCCCGCGCCCGCGAGGGCCTCCCCCGCGCGCAGGGCGTCCGACCCGGTCGGGGCGAGGACGAGCACGCTTTCGTCGCCCCGCGCCGGGGCGCAGGCGTCCCCTGCCGCTGTCTGTCCGCCCCCCGCCCCGTTTCCCGGAATGCTGCTGCGTTCGCTCATTTGCCCGCCGCCGCTTCGGGCGGACCCGCCACGGGCCGCGGTACGCCGGTGAGAATGCCGCTGAACGCGCGCAGCGGCTCGCCGACCCGGAGCCCCTCCGAGGAGATCTGGAACTCGCGCAGCGTCCGCTCGTGCGACCCGGTCCGCTTCTTGAAGACGTTGATGGCCTGGAGTATCTCCGCGTTCGATTCGAAGTAGCGCAGGAGCAGGACGGTGTCGGCCAGGTAGCTGACGTCGATCCCGCCCGCCTCCGCGGACAGGACGCCGTGCTGCGCGACGACCATGATGCTCAGGATGCCCAGCTCGTTCAGGTAGACGAACAGCTCGTGCAGGTGCGTCTGCAGCAGACGCTCCTCGGGCATGGCGCTGATGTAGCCGTTCAGGCTGTCGATGACGACGATGCGGACGCCCCGCTCCCGCACCGCCTCGCGCACGCCGTGGGCGAACGCGCCCGGCGTCATTTCGGCGGGGTTCACCTGCTGGGCGAGTAGCAGCCCGGATTCCGCGTACTGGCGGATGCCGGACGCGCACAGCTTTTCGGAGCGGTCGAACAGGGTTTCGAGCACCTCGTCGAACGTGTAGACGGCCGCCGGGTAGCCCCGCTCCAGCGCCGCGGCGACGAACTGCATCGAGACCGTGGACTTGCCGACGCCCGCCGGTCCGAGCATGAGCGACGTCGTGCCGGAGGAGAGGCCGCCGCCGAGCATGGCGTCCAGCCCGGGCACGCCGCTGGTGAATAGCTCGCGCTCGTAGCGCTCCTCCTTGCGCACGTTGGCGAGGCGCGGGTAGACGACCACGCCCTCGCGATAGCGGATCTCGTAGTCGTGGTAGCCGCTGCGGAAGTCCGCCCCGCGCACCTTGGTGACGCAGATGCGCCGCCGCGCCCCGCCGTAGCCGGGCAGTGTCTTCTCCAGCACGAGGTTGCCGCCCACCACCATCTCGGGCTGGACGTCGTCGAAGCGGTGCGTGCGGTCGTCGAACAGGGCGACCGTGATCCCGTGGTCGGCGAAGTACTGCTTCAGGGCGAGCATCTGCCGCCGGTAG
>DATLHN010000381.1:0-3164 GCA_035539875.1 Armatimonadaceae bacterium | reverse complement strand
GCGTCTCCTCGAGGCGCACGGACTGCACCTGTCCAAGCGGTTTGGCCAGAACTTCCTCGTCGATCGCGCGCACCTGATGCGCGTGGTCGAGGCGGCCGAGATCGGCCCGGACGACCGGGTGTTCGAGATTGGCCCGGGGGTGGGAACGCTCAGCGTCGAGCTCGCCGAGCGCGCGGGAAGACTGGTGGCGGTGGAACTCGACCGGGGCCTAGTCCCGGTGCTGGCGAGCGTACTCTCTCCCTACGAGAACGCGACTATTGTACAGGAAGATGCCCTGAAGCTGAACCTGGAACCGTTCCTGCAAGAGCACCTGGGGGAGCCGCCGTACAAGGTTGCCGCCAACATCCCGTACAACGTCACATCCCCGATACTCGTCAAGCTCCTCGAAGCGAAGGGATTGTTCTCCTCGATCACGCTGATGGTGCAGAAGGAGGTTGCGGAAAGACTTCGGGCGAAGCCCGCGACGCCGGATTACGGGTCCCTGACCGTGTTCGCGCAGTACTTCGCGGAGGTCCGACTGGTCGCAGTCGTTCCGAAGGGGGCTTTCTTTCCTCCTCCGAAGGTCGATTCGGCAATCGTACATTTCGCGCCGCGTGCCGAGCCGCCCGTAGATACGCCGTCCGACGCGGTTTTCCTGGCAGTGTCGCGCGCCGCATTCGGACAGCGGCGAAAGACGGTGGCGAACGCACTCACTAACGCCCCGTCGCTGCACTTCTCACGAGAGGATGTCGCCGCCGCCCTCGCCTCGGCGGGGATCGACGAGATGCGCCGCGGCGAAACCCTTTCGCTGGAGGAGATCGCCGCCGTCAGCCGCGCCCTCCCGTTTGACACCGGGACGCCCGGTGAGATATAATCAATCCCGTCGGCACCCGTAGCTCAGTGGATAGAGCGTCTGCCTCCGGAGCAGAAGGCCGCAGGTTCGAGCCCTGCCGGGTGCATCTTCCTCTCCCTACGCCTGTCAGAGTGAACCCCTCTGGCGGGCGCTTTCGTTTTAACGCGGCCTACTCCCTCGCAATCCCCGGTCCCGGTTTAACTCCATGTTTGGTCGGATGACGACAATGGGGACCTACCAAGCGTGGCGGTTCCGTGACGCCCGTGGGATTGGGAGGACGTTCATGACCCGAATCGTGCTTTGCGCCGTCGTCGCCGTGTCTGCTGCATTGTCCGCTGTCGGCTGCGGGGCGGGCGGGGCAGTGTCCGCTGGCCGGCCACTGGCCGGGGATGACCTGTTACAAAATATCGCGGCGGTGGTGGGTATCACGCCCGAGATTGTCGCCCGGGGAGACCGATCGGGTAAGGTTCGCCTTTCCGTGGCCAACCTGGAGACCGTCCGCGGGTCGCTCTCGATCCGGATCCGCGCCCCGGCGGGCGCCACATCCGCACCGGAGTTCATCAACTGCGCAGATCCGCGCGTCGAGCCCGCAGTCGCGGGAGCCGCCACGACCGACGTCGTGTGTACCCTGCCCGCATCCGCGGGCGCTACGGATGGCTCCGGCGCGCGGCAGCCGGAAGATTTCCAGGTGTGCGGCGATAACGGCTGTGGCGCGCGCGTGGCGCAGCGCTGGTACTACTACGCACCGGACTCCGGCGCGCACTGAGGTCGTAGAACGAAGCAGCGCCCCGGCCGATCTACTGGCCGGGGCGCTGCGCGTTTTTGAGTAGGGCGTTACTTGGTGACGAGCACGGGGCAGTGGGAGTGGTGGACCACGCGGTCGGAGACGCTCCCGAGCAGGAACGACTTGATCCCGCTCAATCCACGGCTGCCGACGACGACAAGGTCCGCCTTCCCGGATTCCGCCGCGCGAAGTATGGTGTCGGCGGGGTGGCCGGTCTCCTGCCGGAAGACGTAATCCAGCGGCTCCGGTCCGACGGCATCGCGGACGTTTGCCTCCACACTCTCTTTCATCGCCGCGGCCCACTCGCGAGCGGCGTCATTCCACGCCCCGAAGGAGGCTGCATCGAGTCCCATAGGTATTGCCGCGCCCACCGGTGGCATCGGCGGTACCGGGGGCTCGAAGACGTTGAGCACCGTCAGTTTCGCGCCGTAGCGCCGGGCCAACTCGGCGGCGGCGGACACGGCGTGCTTCGCGCCTTCCGAGCCGTCCGTCGCGGTCAAAATGTGAGTGAACACGGGGTTATCCTCCTCGTCCTCGTCGCGCGTCTTCACCTACAGTGTATACGGCGGGCCGCCGTTGCGAATCCTCGGAATCGCCGATTGTGACGGCGGCAGTCGGGCGAAGAAGGTTTCGCGGCGGCGGGACAGGAAAACTGTCCCGAGTACGATCGGCGTACAGCGAGCAGGGAGTAGAACGCGTGAGGCGAATTGCAGTACTGACGAGTGGCGGAGACGCGCGACCAGGACGAGGAGGATAACCCCGTGTTCACTCACATTTTGACCGCGACGGACGGCTCGGAAGGCGCGAAGCACGCCGTGTCCGCAGCCGCCGAGTTGGCCCGGCGCTACGGCGCGAAGCTGACGGTGATCAACGTCTTCGAGCCCCCGGTACCGCCGATGCCGCCGGTGGGAGCGGCAATACCTATGGGACTCGACGCAGCCTCCTTCGGGGCGTGGAATGACGCCGCTCGCGAGTGGGCCGCGGCGATGAAAGAGAGTGTGGAGGCAAACGTCCGCGAGGCCATCGGACCGGAGCCGCTGGATTACGTCTTCCGCCAGGAGACCGGCCACCCTGCCGACACCATACTTCGCGCGGCGGAATCCGGGAAGGCGGACCTTGTCGTCGTCGGCAGCCGTGGACTGAGCGGGATCAAGTCGTTCCTGCTCGGGAGCGTCTCCGACCGCGTGGTCCACCACTCCCACTGCCCCGTGCTCGTTACCAAGTAACGCCCCACTCAAAAACGCGCCGCGCCCCGGCCAGTAGATCGGTCGGGGCGCTACTTCGTTCTACGACCTCAGTGCGCGCCGGACTCGGGCGCGTAGTAGTACCAGCGCTGCGCCACGCTCGCGCCACAGCCGTTGTCGCCGCATACCTGGAAATCTTCCGGCTGCCGCGCGCCGGAGCCATCCGAAGGGCCCGCGGATGCGGGCAGGGTACATACGACGTCGGTCGTAGCGGCTCCCGCGCCCGCGGCCTCGACGCGCGGTTCCGCGCAGTTGATATACTCCGGTGCGGATGTGGCGCCCGCCGGGGCGAGTACCCGGATCG
>DATLHN010000380.1:0-12087 GCA_035539875.1 Armatimonadaceae bacterium | reverse complement strand
CGCGCGACGCCGACGCGATGGATGGGTTCCTGAAGCGGCTGGCGTCCGCGCACCGCGAACACGACCTGCCGGTCACGCTGTTCTGCACCGGCGGCGTGCTGGAAGCCCGCGAGGGCGCCTTCCGGGCGTTCCGGGAGGAGACCGCGGGCGACGCGCGCTTCGAGATCGGCGACCACAGCTACTCGCACGTCGGGGTCGGCTACGAGTCGGGGCGGCCGGTGGCGGAACTCCGGGCGGATTACGAGCGGTCGCTCGCCGCGCACGAACGCGTCCTCGGCGTCCGCCCCGACTCGCTCAGCCTCTGCGGCACGGGCGGCGCGGACGGCCCGCGCCTGCCCGGCTTCGACGCCACCCCGAAGGCGCGGGAGGAGCTGGCGATGCTGGCGGGTCTCGGCTTCCGCCGCGTGAACGCCTTCCTGTCCGGCCTCGACGAGTCCCGGGAATTCACCGACTACGCGGCACTCGGCTTCCCGGACGTCGTCGGCTTCCCGAGCGGGTTCAGCGACACGAACTGGCTCTGGCGGGCCGACAAGGACGGCGACTTCCTGGCCCCGCTCCGGGACGAGATCGACCGCCGCGCGGACTCCCCCGGCGGCGACGCCGCGATGCCGGTGATCCTCCACGACTGGGTCGCCTACAACCACGCGCCCGACCGGGCGCTCACCCACGTCCTGCGCCTCGCCGACCACGCCCGGAGCCGCGGCTTCGAGCCGCGCACCCTTGGCGACGCCGCCCGCGCCTGGCGCGAAGAAAGGAACCAGACGACCGCATGAGTGGTGCGAAGACGACGGCCCCGTTTCCCGACAGCGACGACCTGTCCGAGCCGGAGCGGGACTACCTGTTCGACCTGCTGGGCTACCGCATCCTGCGCGGCGCGCTGACCGGCGACCAGCTGCGCCGGATAAACGACTGGATCGACGAGCAGCCGCCGCGCAAGCCCGGCGAGTGGTTCGGCAACGTCGAGGTACACAGCTACCAGGGGCACGACGGGACGAACTACCAGAACATCATCGAGGGCGGCCCGGTCTTCGAGGAGCTGATCGACAACCCGGCCTGGATCGGCGAGGTGCGCCGCTACATCTGCAACGGCACCTGCGGGCTGTCGATCAACGAGGCGTTCCTGAACGTCCGCGAGCAGAGCGGCTACATCGGCATCCACTCCGGCGGCCATCTGCCCTCGTTCATCGCCTCCACCCGTCATCGCACGGGGCAGTGGATGGTCGGCCAGATCAACGTCCTGATGGCGCTCACCGACGTCGGCCCCGGCGACGGCGCGACCGTGGTCGTGCCCGGCAGCCACAAGAGCGACGTCATCCACCCGGTCCTGGCCGAGGGCGAGCACCAGGGCTATCGCGACGACTTCGTGGCCGCGGACGCCCTGATGACGGCGGAGGTCCACCTGCGGGCGGGCGACGCGCTGATGTTCACGGACGGCGTCTGCCACGGCTCCGCGGCGCGCACCAACCCGGGCGAGCGGCGCATCCTGATCTACCGCTACTCCCCGCACCACTTCGTGCCGCGCTACAACTACCTGCCGTCCGACGAGCTACTGGAGCGCCTGACCCCGGAGCGGCGCAAGATCGTGCAGCCCCTTCCGCCGCGCCGCGCCCCCGGCCGCGCCGGTCAGTAATCCCCTATGTCTTTCGAGTCTCCCCTGCCCCACGACTTCCCGTTCGACCCCGCCTACGGCTACGACCTCGACGCCCTGCTGCGCGTGCCCGCGCCTCCGGAGCCGGACGACTTCGCCGACTTCTGGCGCGGGCTGTACGCCGCCGCGCGGGCGACCCCGCCGGACCTGACGCTGCGCCCCAGCGGCGACGGGGGCAGCGACGACGTGGACGTTTTCGACGTCGAGTTTACCTCGCTCGGCGGCGCGCGCATCGGCGGGTGGCTGACCCGGCCGCGCCGCGGCCCGGTCGAGCGCGGGGTCGTCGTCGGCCACGGCTACGGCCACCGCGAGCAGCCGGACCTGAACCTCCCGATACCGCGCTCGGCGGCGATCTTCCCCTGCGCCCGCGGCTTCTCCCGCAGCCGCAGCCCGCAGTTTCCCGACAACGCCGCGGAGCACGTCGTCCACGGCATCGGGTCGCGGGAGACGTACGCACACGGGGGGAGCGCCGCCGACCTGCTGTGGTCGGCCGCGTCCGCTTTGGTCGAGGCGGTCCCGGAGGCGGCGGCGCGGCTCGACTACATGGGCGGCAGCTTCGGCGGCGGCATCGGGGCACTGGCGCTCCCCTGGGACGACCGCATCGCCCGGGCGCACCTCGCCGTGCCCAGCTTCGGCAACCACCCGCTGCGCCTGACCCTGTCCTGCGTCGGCAGCGGCGAGTCCGTCCGCGGCTACCACCGCGAGCATCCGGAGGTGGCGGACGTGCTGCGCTACTTCGACGCCGCGACCGCGGCGCGGCACGCGCGCGTGCCGGTACACGTCGCCGCCGCGCTCTTCGACCCGGCGGTGCCCCCGCCCGGCCAGTTCGCCGTTTACAACGCCCTCGGCGGCCCGAAGGAACTGTTCGTCCTGACGGCGGGCCATTTCGACTACCCGGCGGCCGAAGAGGAGAATCGCCGCCTGCGGGAAGAGCTGGTCCGCTTTTTCGCCGATTGACGTTCGGAAGGATCGTTCACATGCTACGACGTTTCCCGTTGACCCGCGGAGGGACACTGGTCACAACCTCCCTTCTGTGCTTTGCCGCGGCGGCTGTGCTGGTGGGCGGATCCGCCTGTGCCGTCGCGTCGCCGCAGCAGGCGCAGGCGCGCCCGCTGGTGGACGCGGGCGCTCCGTTCGGCAGGCTGCCGCTGGTGGACGAGGTGGACTGCGGCGCGACGCCTCCCGGCGCGGGCGATCGCCCGTTCGTGGAACTCCCGCAGGGCGCGAGCCGCGTGGAGACGATCCTCGGACGCCGCGCCCGGGTCCTGCCGAACGAGGGGGATACGAAGTATTTCGCGTACCGGATCGGGAGGGGCAAAGGCCTGAAGCCAGGCGCGGCGTACGTGCTCACCGTCGAATACCCGGAGGACCGGGCGCGCACGCTGTTCATCTCGAACCGCGGCGCGGAGATGACGCGCGGTGTCGCGACCGGCGCGGCGCTCGGCGACGTCCTCTACACCTACACCAATAACAACTCCGAGTCGCTGCGCTACCCGCTGTCGGGCCGGTACCGCACCTGGAAGAACCTGTTCCACCTGCACGACCGCTTCCCCGACATATCGCAGCCGCGCGGTGCGGGCGCGCGGCCCATGCTCCCCGCCGACGGCTTCTGGGTCATCATTTCCCAGGCGCAGGCGGCGAGCGACCCGCTCTCCGCGGGCGCGGCGGTGGCCCGCATTCGCCTCTTCGAGGTGCCCGACGAGGCGACCCACTACGTCAAACTCAATCCGCCGCCCGCGGGTCTGCCGCGGCGGCACGTCTTCTGGCGCGAAGAGATGGCGGACGGCGTCGTCTCAAGCGCGAAGGAGGAGGAGCGGGGCGTCGCGCGCGAGATCGACTGGTTCGACTACCGGGCGCGGCGGATGCGGCTCCTCGGGGTCAACACGTTCACGACCGACCTGCTGGAGTTCGGGCACAACCAGGGCTGGGACAGCGGGCCGACCAACGACTGGTATAACGCGTCGCGCACGCCCCGGCGCTGGGAGCAGATACTGGCGATGGTGCGGCCCCACGGCCTGGACGTCCTGCCCTACTACGAGTACGCGGGCAGCGTCGGGCAGAAGGGGTTAGGCTCGGAGAAGCGCAGCCGCCCGCTCTCGGGCAAGGAGGCGTACACGCACATCACCTGGAGCGAGAAGGCGAACGCGGACGTGACCGACCCGGACACGCTGGCGGACGCGAAGCGGCTCCTGGACGCGACGGTCACCCGCTACAAGGACCGCGCCGACTTCGCCGGGGCCTGGTTCCGGCCCCGCCCGAGCCACATCCCGATCAGCTTCGCGGACGCCGCGCTGGGGCGGTTCGCGAAGGAGGCGAACGGCGGAAAGGCCGCGACCCTCGAGCAGCTGCGGGCGGACGACGCGCTGCGCGGGCGCTACTACGACTGGTGGTTCGGCAAGCGGCGCGACTTCCTGGCCGCGCTCACGGAGCACCTGCGCCGGAACGTCCACCCGGACGCCGTGCTGCTCTTCACGGCCGATACCAGCGAACCGGGGCGGCCCCTCCCCGGGCCGATGGGGGTCGTCACCGACGACCCGGCCGCCTGGAAGGCGGCGCTGGCGAAGCCCCAGCCCGGGAACCGGCATCCCGCCGTGGTCGACGCCGCTTCCCTGGCGGGCGGCGGGCGTTACCTCGAAACGGTCCTCAGCCCGGTGTCGACGTGGGGCGAGTGGGAGTGGCAGCACTCGGCCCCGCAGGCAGACCCGGCGCGCTACAAGACCCTGCCCGCCACGCTGCTGACGATCCCTATCAACCGCGCCTACACCGTGGCCTCGCCGGAGCCGTTCGACGCCTTCCGGAGCGGCGCGGGCGGCCTCGCCGTCGTGCGGCACTTCCCGCTCAACGAGAACACGATGGACAAGTCTCTAGGGTACTTCGTCGCGGACGTGGACCGCTCGGGGCCGCACTCGCTGATGGCGGAGGCGCGCGCCGTGGCGAACGGCGACCCGTACTACCTCGGCTACCTGACCGCGTCGGCCTTTAATCCGGGCTTCCCGGAGTACGTCCGGCCCTTCTACGCCGCGTTCGTCGCGCTCCCCGCGCTCCCGAGCCGCGTCGTGCCGAACGCCGCCGGAGCCGACCCGGAGGTCGTCGTCCGCGCGATCGCGACGCCGAAGAACGGGACGTATTTCGCGGTAGTCAACACCGGCCTGGCGGAGAAGGCGAACGTCTCTGTACGCCTCCCGGCCGGGACGAAGGGGAAGGTGACCGACGCTGCGACGGGGAAAGAAGTGGCGGCGTCCTCGGGCACGGTCCGCCTGACGCTCGCCCCCTGTTCGCTCACCTCGCTCCACGTCCCGTAAAAGGAAACCGTCGCCGAATGCCCACGCCCGAGCCCGAGAGGCCGCCGAACGTCCTGTTCCTGATGAGCGACCAGCACCGCGCGGACGTCGCAGGGTACGAGGGCAACCCCGTCGTCCGTACCCCGGTGCTGGACGCGCTCGCGCGCACCGGGGTGGTCTTCCGCAGCGCGTACACGCCCAGCCCCATCTGCATCCCGGGACGCCAGGCGCTGCTGTCGGGACAGTTCCCCCGTACCTGCGGCTGCGAGCGGTTCGGCGACGACCTGCCGCCGTTCTCCATGACCTTCGCGCGCCGCCTGGCCCAGTTCGGCTACCGGACCGTCTGCGCGGGCAAACTGCACCATACCGGCGTGGACCAGATGCAGGGGTGGACGAAGCGCATCGCGCCGGACTGCGACGTGAGCGACCGCTACATAGACGGCGCGGACCCGGACGCCCTCGCGCGCTACAAGCCCGCGCCCGGCACCGGCAAGTGGACGAACCAGAAGGAGGTCGAGCGGGCGGGCATCGGGAGCGGGCCGCACCAGGCGTTCGACCGGCGGGCGGTGGAGTCCACCCTGGACTTCATCGACGACTACTTCTCCGACCCGTTCTACGACCGGCCCGGGGCGCACCGGCCCCTGCTGCTGAAGGTCAGCCTGCTCCAGCCGCACTACCCGTTCTTCGCCGAGGCGGAGAAGTTCCGTCACTACCTGAACCGCGTCCCGCTCTTCCTCGAAGGCCCGTCGGACCACCCGTGGCTCGGCAAGACCCAGTACGGCCCGAACGTGCAGGCGTCCGAGCGCGACGTCCGCCGCACGACCGCCGCGTACTACGCGATGGTAGAGACGGTCGACACCTACTTCGGGCAGGTGCTGCGCGCCCTGGAGCAGGCGGGCCAGGACCTGGACGACTGGGTGATCGTCTACACGTCCGACCACGGCGAGATGCTGGGCGAGCACGGCATCTGGGAGAAGACCCAATTCTACGAGGCGTCCGCGCGCGTCCCGCTGATTATCCGCTGGCCGGCCCGGTTCGCGCCGCGCGTGGTGACCCGGAACGTGAACCTGTGCGACCTGTTCGCCACCCTCTGCGACCTGTGCGACGTGCCCCGTCCCAACCCCGCCGACACGGTGGGCGGGCGCGGGCTGGACAGCCGCAGCCTCGTCCCGCTGATGCGGAACGGCGACACCGGCTCGGGCTGGGACGACGAGTCCGTCTCCCAGTTCAACGGCGGCCTCATGATCAAGCAGGGCGCGCTGAAGTACCTCTACTACGGCGAGGAGGTCCCCGAGGTCGTTTTCGACCTGGCCGCCGACCCCGGCGAACGGGAGGACGTCGTCGCCGACCCGCGCCACGCCGAGGCGGTCGCCGGGTTCCGCCGCCGCCGCGCGGCGCTGGGGTTCGGCCCGGACGCCGACCCGGAGTACCGCGGCGCGGGCTACAACGCCCACGCTTCCTGACAGGGCGGCAGGGCACCCGCGGGCGAACGTCGAACCTATATAGCAATATGCACGTCATGACGACCTTCGTTCTGCTCTTCGCCTCCCTCGCACTGCTCGCCGCCGTCGCCGTCGGTCCCGCCGCCGCGGAGGGCGCGGAGAACTCGGGCGCACCGGGGATCGTGCCCGAAATCGCCCTGGTGCCCCGGCCGGTGTCCGTAACGCCGAAGCCGGGGGCGTTCACCCTGACGGCGGACACGCGCCTGCTCGCGTCGAAGGAGGCGCTGCCGGTGGCGCGACTGCTGCGCGACTCGCTCGCCCCCGCCACCGGGTTCGACCTGGCCGTCGCCTCCTCCGGGCGGGGCCGCGCCATCGACCTGCGTCTCGACCGTGGCCTCACCCGGCTTGGTCCCGAGGGGTACCGCCTGTCAGTCACGCCGGAGCGCGTCGAGGTGCGGGCTTCCGCCCCCGCGGGCCTGTTCTACGGCACCCAGACCCTACTCCAGCTCCTGCCCGACGCCGTCTTCCGGCGCGCGCCCGTGCCGGGCGTCGCGTGGACCGTCCCCGGCGTCGAGATCGAGGACCGGCCGCGCTTCGGCTGGCGCGGGATGATGCTCGACGCCGGGCGCTACTTCCTGCCCAAGGAGGACGTCCTCAAGTTCCTCGACCTGATGGCGCTCCACAAGTTCAACCGCTTCCACTTCCATCTGACCGAGGACCAGGGCTGGCGGGTCGAGATAAAGAAGTACCCGAAGCTTACCGAGGTCGGCGCGTGGCGCAAAGAGTCCATGCTCGGCCACGCCCGCGACCAGAAGTGGGACGGCCGGCCGCACGGCGGCTTCTACACCCAGGACGACCTGCGCGAGATCGTGGCCTACGCAGCCGCGCGCCACATCACCGTCGTCCCCGAGATCGAGATGCCGGGCCACTCGACGGCGGCGATCGCGGCCTACCCGGAGCTGGGCAACGTGGACGTCCTAAACGGCAAAAAGCTGGAGGTGAGCACCTCCTGGGGCGTCCACCGGGACGTGCTCAACGCCGAGGAGAGCACGGTCCGCTTCTACCAGGACGTCCTTACCGAGGTCCTCGACATCTTCCCCTCGGAGTTCATCCACATCGGCGGTGACGAGGCCCCCAAGGACCAGTGGAAGGCCAGCCCGCGCGCCCAGGCGCTGATCAAGGAGCGCGGCCTGAAGGACGAGCACGAGTTGCAGTCCTGGTGGATACGCCAGATGGACCAGTGGCTCGCGGCCCGGGGTCGGCGTCTGCTCGGCTGGGACGAGATCCTGGAGGGCGGCCTCGCGCCCGGCGCGGCCGTCATGTCCTGGCGCAGCACCGAGGGCGGCATCGCGGCGGCGAAGGCGGGCCACGACGCGGTGATGGCCCCCAACCAGTTCACGTACCTCGACTACTACCAGACCGAGGACAAGGCGAAGGAGCCGGTCGCCATCGGCGGGTTCCTGCCGCTGGAGAAGGTGTACGGGTACGACCCGGTGCCCGAAGGCTTCACCCCGGAACAGGCGAAGCACATCCTGGGGGTCCAGGGGCAGGTCTGGGGCGAGTACGTGGCGGACCGCAAGAAGATGGAGTACATGGCCTTCCCCCGCGCCTGCGCCCTCGCCGAGGTAGCGTGGTCACCACAGTCCGCGCGGGACCTCGCCGACTTCCGGAAGCGGCTGCCCGCGCACCTGAAGCGCCTCGACCGCCTCGACGTCGGCTATTACCGGCCCTCGCCGAAGTAGCGCCCGTCGGTAATAGAAACGCCCGACCCCGCCCTTCGGGCGGGGTCGGGCGTTTCGCGTCTCACGTGCTGCGCAGGAAGCGCGTCTCGTCCATCTCGAAGCGGAGCGGCGCGCCGTCGCGGAAGCGGCGCAGGTTGTCCAGGCAGACGGCGTGCATGGGCATCATGCGGTCCTCGCCCGGGGGCGGCCAGTCGGTGCGGCACACCTGGTGCGAGGTCAGGATCAGGTTCGGCCATTGGCGCGCCGGGTGGTCCGGCGGGAGTCGGTCGTCGTCGTCCAGCACGTCGAGCCCGGCGCGCAGTCTGCCCGACTCCAACTCCGCGAAAAGGGCCTCCTGGTCGATGATCCCCCCGCGCGCGGTGTTGACGACGATGCCCATGGCGGGCAGTTTCGCGAGGTGCGCCGCGGTGACGCTGTGGCGCGTCTCCTCGGTCAGGCCCGCGTGGACGGCGACGGCCTCGGAGCGGTCGAAGAGTTCGTCGAGCGAGTCCACCCAGGTCAGGTCGCCGCCCCAGGCAAGCGCTTCCGGCAGATCGCGGGCGGCGTACGGGTCGAACACGGTGACGACCGGTCCGAAGGGGCGGCACAGGTCCAGGAACTTGCGCCCGATGAACCCGAGACCGTAGACCCCGAGGCGCAGGCCGTACAGACTGCCCGTGGTGACGTCGGGGATGCGCCACCCGCCCGCCCGCTTCCCCTGGATGTGCGTGCTGATGTCCTTCAGGCAGGCGAGCAGCAGGGCGAGCGCCCCCTCGGCGACTTCGAGGGCGAACGCGTCACCCCAGTTGGTCACCGGGATGGGCGAGCGGACGACCTCGACGGGCACGTATCCGACCATCGAGCCGGTGACGTGGCAGACGTAGCGCAGGCGGCCCGGGTCCGCCGCGACCTCCGGCGGCACGGGGACGGACCCCCAGCCCGTGAGCAGCACGTCGCAGGCGCGGACGCGGGAGAGTACCTCGTCGTCCGGCAGGTTGGCGGCGTCGTAGACGATCTCGACGTCGCCGAACTCCCGCAGGCCGCGCACGAACGCGGGCGGGAACAGGCGCGGGTCCGTTTTCGGACCGCGCGCCAGAAACAGCAGCTTCATGAAACTCTTTCTCGGAGGAAGCGGAGGTCCGCGAGGGCGTTCTTGAAGAGGACATCCGGCTTGTCGTCCGGCGTGCGCGTCCCCTCCGTGAATTCCAGGGTGTAGGTGATCCGGTCGCGGCGGTCGCCGAGCGCGGCGAGCGCGGCCTCGGCCTCGCGGGGCTTGCGGTCGAGGCGGACGAGCGCGTCCTTGTCGGTGCGGATCTGGACGTGAGCGTGGACGACCCGCTCGCCGAGCAGGCGGACCCAGTCGGCGAGCCGCTCCGGCGTCTGCGTGAAGGGGTGGACGATGGCCCCGAAGCGCGCGGGGTCCGCCCAGCGGGCGGAAAACGCCTTCGCCGCGGCCTCCGGCGTCTCCAGCAGGGTGCCCGGGTGGCACTCGCAGAGGGCGCGGCACCCGGCAGGCAGGGACCCTGCCCACGCCTCCGCCGCGCGCAGGTACTCCTCCTGCTTCGCCGGGGCGTTGCCGACGTTGAACTTGACCCCGGTCGCGCGCGTCCGGCGGGTCGCCTCCGCGGCGGCGTCCCGGGCGGCGCGCGAGCGCGGCGCGTCGTCGAACGGCGCGTAGGTGTTGTAGTAGACGACGGGACAGGGGGAGGCGAGGAGCGCGGCGCGCTCGGCCTCGTCGGCCTTCGCCCAGTGGTTCTCCCAGAGCTCGATGCCGTCGAACCCGGCGTCGCGCGCCCGCGCCGCCCACTCGCTCACCCGGAGCGTAGGCGTCTTTTCCTTCGACCATCGGTTCGGCTCCAGCAGGATGGAGCCCAGAAGAAATCGTGCGGCCATGGTGTGTTACCTTCAACTTCGCCCCGGACGACAAAACTCCTGCCGGGCGGCAGGAGTTTTGGGCGAGTTCTCTATAGGACTTTTTCGCGCGTCTACAGGGCGAGGATGCGATCCATCGCGCCGGAGATCTTCCGGAGGTCCCCCTCGCAGTCGAAGAACTCGGCGGTGACGGGGCCGTCGTAGCCGATCTGGCGCAGCGCGGCCATCACGGCAGGCCAGTCGACGTCCCCCTCGGTCAGGTCGCAGAAGCCCGCCAGCGTCCCCACCGACCGCTTGAAGTCCTTGAAATGGACCTTCTTGATGCGGCTGCCGAGGATGTCGATCCACTGCTCGGGGTAGCCGGTCGCGATGACGTTGCCGACGTCGAAGTACGAGCCGATATAGTTCGACCCGATCTGGTCGAGGAAGTCGCGCATCTCCAGCGGCGAGAGCAGGAACATGTTCCAGACGTTCTCGACGCCGATCGCGACCTGCGTCTCCTCGGCCACCGGCTTCAGCTCGCGCAGGGACGCCTGCGCGTTCTCGTAGGCGACGTCGTAGGGGGCTTTTATGAAGCCGTCCACGAAGTCCGCGCCGACGCCGCCGGGGACGAGCAGGATCGTGTCCAGCCCGAGCGCGCGGGTGACGCGCAGGCTGCCCGCCGTCGCCTCGATGCCCTTGCGGCGCACGTCGGCGTCCGGGGCGGTCAGGGGGTACTTCCACCCCATCCCGCTCGCCACGGAGGACAGCTCGACCCCCGCCTTAGCCGCCTGCTCCCGGACGCGCGCGCACGCCTCCTCGGTGGTCGACGGCGTCAGCTCGCCCTCCTCGGCGACGGCGACCTCGACGGCGTCGAACCCGCTCTCCTTCGCCAGCGCGAAGACCTCGGAAAGGGGGCGCTTCGGGTCGAACGCCCAGGCACTGATACTTTTCTTCATGTTGTCCTCATCGCTACTTCGCCGCGGCTCGCTTCGGCCAGTCGGCGGGCATCCAGGCGGGCAGACTGGCGACCGACTGGCGCGCCTTCTCGCTGGTCGGGACGCCCCACGCCTCGAAGAACGGGCCGAGGTTCCGGCCCGCCGTCCGCGAGAACCGCACGAGCCACTGGTCGTGCTTTTCGGCGTCGGTCTTCGGGCGCTCCGCCGGGCCCAGCGCCGCGTACTCGGCAAAGACCTTCTTATAGGCGTCCCACCCGAATCCCTGCCGGAGCTGCCAGTACATCGTCAGCGCGAGGAACGGGTCGCCCTTCCACTGCTCGAAGGGAGCGCCGTCCGCGAGATACTTCTCCAGGCGCTCGCGCACCTTCGTCGGCTCCATCGCGGGGTGCGGTATGCCCGTCTTGCCGTTCAGCGTCTCGAACCCGTAGAGCGAGAAGAGGTTGTTGGTCACCTCGCCCGTGCCGCCGAAGGTCCACTCCGGCTCCTGGTAGTTGTGGCCTACCTCGTGGTAGAAGCCCCAGACGTTGCCGTCCTTCGACCTCAGGTGGGCGGTGTCCACGAAGCGCGCGGCCACGTCGTCGCCGGTCATGATCGGGTAGCCCGCGTGCATGTAGCCCGCGCTGATCTGCCGGTCCACGCAGTACCGCTCGGGCCGCGGGCGGCTCTTCACGGCGTACAGCTTGTTGCACTCGGTGATGACCTCGTCCCAGTACGCCATCAGCGCCTGCGGGTCGTCCAGGGCGCGCACGACCTCGGAGGGGACGCTCAGGATGCACTTCTCGCCCTGGAGTTCCGCCCACGGGCCGGGCGCGGTGCGGACCCGCTTCCACTCGGCGGGACTCGTCTTGCCCCTGACGAAGTGGGGCGCTTCGACCGCGCCGCCGACGGCGACGGTGACCGAGCCCAGCGTGCTGTTCTTCGGGACCTCGATGATGACCGCGCCTCCGAAGGCGTTCGCGGCCTTCGTCTCCTCCGCGTCCAGCGCGAACGCGCGGGTGATCTCGGGCGCGCGGAACCACCGGTCCAGGTGCCAGAGCGTGTCCTTGTGCGTGCCGATGCGCACGCGCAGACCCTTCCTCGCGGCGCTCGCGGGAATCCGCACGGTGATCGTCTCGCCGGGCGCGGCGTAAAGGCCGGTGCTGTGCCAGTCCGGGGTGCGGGTGTCGATCGTCACTTCTCGGGCGA
>DATLHN010000379.1:0-2121 GCA_035539875.1 Armatimonadaceae bacterium | reverse complement strand
GCGCCTCGACGTGCTCATGATCTCCGGGGGCGAGCCGACCATCCACCCGAAGTTCGTGGAGATGCTCGACCTCGCGCTGGAGTACCCGGTCGGGCGGGTGATCGTCAACACCAACGGCCTGCGCCTGTGGCAGAAGGACGACCTGGTCGCGCGGATCGCGGAGCGGCGAAAGCGGGTCGAACTGTACTTCTCCTTCGGCTCGTTCCGCCCGGCCGTCCACGAGCGGCTGTACGGGCGCGACCTGACCCGCGAGAAGCGCGAGGCGCTGGAGAAGGCGCGCGACGCGGGCATTTTCGCGACGCTCGTGCCCACCGTGGAAAACGGCGTCAACGAGGACGAGATAGGGGACCTCTACCGGTACGCGCTCTCGCTGGGCAACATGGGCGGCATCACCTACCAGCCGGTGATGGACAACGGACGCTACGAGAACGCGTTCGACCCGTCGCGCCGCCTCACCCTGACCGGCGTTCTGGCCGAACTGGAAGCGCAGACGGGCGGCGCGCTGAAGACCACCGACTTCGTCGGCCTGCCCTGTTCGCACCCGGACTGTTGCGCGCTCACCTACGGCATTCTGGACGCCGGGCGGACGGCGCTGACGCCGCTCCCGCGGCACCTGGACGTCGGCCGCTACCTCGACCTGTTCTCCGACCGGATCAGCTTCGAGGGGGTCGTCGGCGGCGCGGCGCGGCGGGTGTGGTCGGACGTCGCGAACCTGAGGGGGGCGCAGACCCTGAAGGACCTGAGCCTGCTTTTCACGCGCGGCGGCCTGCGCGACGTCGTCCCGCTCCTCAACAAGCCCGACGAGATGGGAAAGCGCGTCTTCCGCGTCGTCGTCAAGCCGTTCATGGACGCCCACACCTACGACCACAAGCGCATCAAGGACTGCTGCACCAAGATCGTGAACGAGCGCGGCGAGGCCGTCTCGTTCTGCGAGTACAACGTCTTCCACCGGGGCCGCAAGCCGAAGGCCGGCGCGCGGCCCCTGATGATGGCCCGGTGAAAGGGGCTTGCCCGTGAGCGAGTACGACCGGCAGCAGCAGGGGCGGCGATACGAAGGTTGGGCGTTCACCTTCTGCAAGGCGGCGTTCCTCGTGCTGATCTTCGGGCGTTACAGCCTGCTCGCGCTCAGCGGACTTGCCGCCCTATTCTACGTCCTGGCCGCCGGGAAGGGGGTGCGCGAGTGGCGGTGCTGGGCGAAACCGCCGTACGTGACCCTGTTCTGGGCCGCCGTTTTCCTCGCGGAGGGGTACCGGCTCTTCCTCAACGAGCGCTGGCCGGTCGCCGCGATTTTAGGTCTTTCGTAGGACTTTCGGCGGTTGCCTGCTGACGGCAGGCGCGGTACGCTACCGGTATGCAGCCCGCGACTTCATCCGAACGTGACCCCGCCGCCGCGCGCCTGGACCGCGCGACCGAGAACGAGCTTTACGCCCTGTACCGGGCCTATTTCTCCGAAGCGGAGACGAAGCGCAACTGGAACCTCTGGGAGGACATCCCGTGGGACCACGCCCGCCCCGGGCCTCCCGCGCCGCTCGTGGAGGCGGTGATGGAGACCCTCCGGGCGGAGATCTTCCTGCCGGACTATTCGCGCCACTCCCTGCGCGTCCTGCGCGCCAGTCGGGGGCGCACCTGGTTCATGACCCGCTGGAGCTACGAGGAGAGCAAGCACCAGATCGCCCTCTGCGAGTGGCTGATGGCGACGGGCGCGGCCACGGAGCCGGAGCTGCGTGACCTGACGGACGACCTTCTCGCACAGAACGCCTGGCAGCCGCCGGACGAGGACGGTGTCGCGTTTGTCGTGGACGCGCTCCTGTACGAACTGCGTGAGATCGAGCGGTATTCTAATCTTCGTTCGCTGGCCGCCGACGCGAAGGACGACGCGCTCTGCGCCGTCGTGGACCGCGTCCTGGCCGACGAGCGCGCGCAGCGCGCCTTCTTCGCCCAGACGCTGGCGATCATCGCCGAAAAGTACGGCGAGCAGGTTGCCGCGGCGGTCGCCCGCGTCGCCGACCTCCAGCCCGATCCGGCCAAGGCGAAACAGGAAATGGAAGCCGCCCTCGCCCGCGCGTGACGGAGAGACGGAGCGCCGCCCCCGGCAACGGAATGCCGGGGGCGGCGCTGTTG
>DATLHN010000378.1:0-10817 GCA_035539875.1 Armatimonadaceae bacterium | reverse complement strand
GCGCACGAGCGTGTCGTAGATCGACGAGTCGCCGTGCGGATGGAATTTACCCATCACGTCGCCGACGATGCGCGCGCACTTGACGTAGGGGCGGTTCCAGAAGTTGTTCGCTTCGTACATGCCGAACAGCACGCGCCGGTGAACCGGCTTCAGGCCGTCGCGCACGTCCGGGAGGGCGCGCGACACGATCGTACTCATGGCGTAGCCGAGGTACGAGGTGCGCATCTCCTCCGAGATGTCGATACGCGGCCCGTCGTAGCCGCCGGGCAACGCCACCGCGTCTTCAGGCGGCTCCACCGGGGGCGGCACGTCGCCGGGCAGGGTAGGGTCGTTGATCATCTGGGGACGTTCTCCTGGCTTACCGTGAAGCGGAAAAAATCGGCGGACCGTCGTCGTGGAGGAGGGGTGCCGCCGGGGGAAAAAAGCTCCGTGATTCTGTCAATATTTTACAGGAAGTGGCGGGGTTTTTCAACCGCCGGAGGGATACTCCGGCGACTCTAGCGGGGGCGGAAACCGGCCCCGGAGGGGAGCGTAAGGGGCCGGGCGTGAAGCGGGCACGCTTGGCGGCCGGGGAGGGGAACGGCGGTGGCACAACGGCCGCGCGTGCACGCACGCGCGGCCGGGGCGTGGCTATCCGCCGCGCACGGCCGGGGCGGTCGCCGCGGCGGCGTCGGCGCTGGAGTCGCCGGCGCCGACGGAAGCGGCGGGGAGCAGGCCGTAGACGTTGAGTCGCTTCGAGAACGTGCCCAGGTACACCTTCCCGTTCGCCACCGTCGGCATGCAGAACTTGCCGAAGAGGCCGACGCTGTCCCGCTCGGCGTCGATCTCGCTGTTCCAGAGCTCGCGCGAGATGTCGCGCGCGTCGAAGGCGCGCAGGACGCCGGGTACGCTGGTGCGGTTCGCGCTCCCCTTGAGGGGGTGCGAGGCCCAGACGATCGCGGTACCGTCCTCGCCGCCGTTGGAAGAGAAGGAGAGGAAGCCGCCGGGCTTGCCCGCCGGGACGGGCATGGTGCTGGAGTACTTGGGCTGCGGGTCGATGCGCCCCTCACGGTCGAGGCGGAACGCCTTCAGGTAGTCGTAGCCGCCCCAGACGAAAACCGTGGGCCCGAACTCGGGGTCGTCCCAGGTCAGCGGAGTGCCGTAGATGTTGCCGCGCGTGACGGGGAAGCGGTTCAGTATCTGGGCGTCGCTGTCGGAGCGGAACCCGCCCATGCGGGTCGGGTCGATCTGGTACAGGACGCCCGCCTTGCTGCCGCTGACGATGAAGTTCGCCCCGGTGGCGAGCACCGCGCCGCACGAGCCCAGGTCCTTGTCCAGCTCGTTCAGCCGCGCCTGGTCGTGCGGGGTGAAGTAGTCGGTGACCTTCAGCTTCCCGTCCTGAAGCCGCATCTTCAGGAACGAGTCGCCCCAGTCGCGCCCCCCCCGCTCCCCGGTGTAGGTGCCGTCGCCGACGACGAAGTAAAGGTTGCCCTCGCTGTCCGCCGAGATGCCGGTGCCGGACATCCAGACGCCACCACCTTCGCCGTCCGGCGTAGAGCACCAGGCGTCGATCTGGCGCAGGGTACTGGCGTCGTACGCCATCACCCAGCCGTGGTAGGGCTGGATGTCCGCGTGCGAGGCCCACGCCAGGTACAGGACGCCGCGATCGAGCAGAAGGCTCGACCTCTGGTTCGAGGTCCGGCTGTTGAAGGGGACGCGGTTACTGTCTCCGCCGACCCCCCGGCCCGGGACACTCGCCACGATCTCCGTGGCCGCCTGGCGGGGCTTGCCGGTGCGGATGTCGAGGGCGTGCAGGTGCTGGCGGATCGTCCCCCCGGTGTCGATGGTCTTGGCGACCACGTACAGCGTGTGACTCGGCAGATCGATTACCGGGCTTCCGGTAATCCCGATCTCCTCGCTGAAGTCCTTGTAAGTTCCGTACGCGGCCTTGCCGATCTCCGATGTCAGGACCGACCGGCCCAGGTTGGTCTGCCACAGGGGGAGTCTGGCACCGGGGTCGTCCGCGTCGAACGCGTAGACGCTGTTGTGCTCGGTGGCCACGAAGACGACGTTTCGCTTCGTCGGCGCGCCGCCGCCGCCGCCACCCGCGGCGAGCTCCAGCCCGGAGACATAAAGCGGCTGCGCGTAGATGTCGCCGTCGACCTCGCGCGAGAAGACCTTACCGAAGCGCCCCGGGGTGACGGTGGTGGTGTTCAGCGTCCCCTCCCGCAGGTTGTTCCCGGAGCGGCGGTTGTCGTTGCGCTGGGTGAGCACCTGGACCGGGCCGACCGGGGCCGCGGCGGGGTGCCAGGCGGGTTGGTGCACGATGTCCCCGATCCGGTCGCCGAGGCGGAACGCCGCGGGGAGCAGGATGAGGGACGCGAGCGCCACGAGCGGGTAGGTCAGCGGTCGGCGTGTGAGTGAAGGCATGGGTGCGTGCGAAGCCTGGGCTTTCCGGGATGCCCGATTACGCAAAAACTCGCTGGTTCCGCGCAAAAATAACGGGCCAAATCGTTCTTCAACCGTATGAAAGGACGCCGAAACGCCGAAATGGTTCACGATTTCGCGCCGACATTCCCAATGTTCATTCTGACGGAGGAATCTTAAAATGGCATTAAGAAAAGGGGCGAATTGCCGCGAGCGGAAAAGAGACGCCCGAGGCATTCATGCCTCGGGCGTCTCCTGGGATGGGCGTCTGCGGATTCTGCCGGCGATCAGGAGACCGGTCTGCCGGTGGCGGCGAGCCGCTCCAGGAGGCGGACGGCGTTCGCCGGGCCGTCCTGACGCGCCATGCTCTCCTGGATGCGGCGGGCGCTGGCACGATACGACGGCTCGCCGAGCACGGCCCGCACGGCAGCCCGTACCTTCTCCGGCGCGGGCGTTGCCGTGCGCAGGTTAACGCCCGCCCCGGAGTAGGCAAGGCGTCCGCCGACCTCCATCTTGTCCTCCGTGGTGCCGCCCGCGACGACCGGTACGCCGTTCGCGAGCGCAATGGTGACGCCGCCGTACCCGCCGTTGGTGACGAACGCGCCCACGTGCGGCATCAGCGCCGCGAAGGGCACGAACGGGACCACGCGCGCGTTCCCGGGCAGCGGTCTGCCGCCCTGCATCGCCTGAAGGTCTGCCGCGCCCGCCCCGCCGGTAGCCGCCACCACCAGAACGTCTTCGTCCCGGAGCGCCTCCAGCGTGGGCAGCAGGAGCTCGTTCAGGCGCATCGCCACGGTCCCCTGGGTGACCAGCACCACCGGGCGCACGTCCGGCCGTGAGCCCGCCACCTCGTCCCACCACTCCGCCTTTTCGAAAACGGCCGGGGACTCCGGCAGCAGCGGCCCGATGAAGTGGACCTGCGGCGGCAGGTCGGCGCGCGGGTACTCGAACTCGGGCACCGACGGCTGGAGCGTCAGGTAGGGTGACGGGTCCATGCGGAACGGGAAGAGGGGCCAGCCGTTCGCGCGCGCTTTGGCGTAGTAGTAGCGGTGGACGTCGCCGAAGATGACGCGATCGCTCAGGAAGTTCAGCGCGCGGTTGCGGAGGCGGCCCAGCGGCGACGCGTCCGGCGGGAGCCCGAGGCCGAACGGGGCGACGTCGGCCCCCGGGTAGGCCGCGACGGTGATGTTGAGCATGGCCCACGGGATGCCGTCCTGGAGGCTCAGGATCTTGCCCGCCACGACCGTCGGGTCGGTCACTACGGCGTCCGGCCGGAACTCGGCGCAGATCTCGCGCAGGTCCTTGAGCATCCCCTCCGCGGAGTCGATGAAGGCGTGCTTGAAGTCGAAGCGGACCTGGGCCAGACCCTTGTGCTTCTGCCGCTCGGGGAAGTGGACGTCGAACTCGCCGTCGCCGAAGTCGAGGGCGCTGCGGAGCGGGGCGAGTACCGCGCCGGTGCGCTCCACGGCCTTCTGGTAGTGGTGGCTGGTATACCAGACCACCTCGTGCCCGGCGTCGGTGAGGCGGCGGACGACCGGGGCGAAGGGGGCGACGTGCCCCGGCACCGGCATGGTTACGATAAGAAAGCGTGCCATCTTGTGTGATCTCCCGATTCTGCGGCGCTGCTGCGTTGTGCCACCCACGCGTGTGCGCCTGCCGCTGGCGCCACGCGACTGTCCCGAAAATGTTTCTTAGAATCCGACCAGGGTCAACATCTGTGTGGCCTCTCAGACCTTCTCCGTTGCGAGGAACGGTACCGGTTGTCGGTGATAACACCCGGAGGATATCCCGGGGGCGTTAACGGAGCGTGAACGGAATCGTCTGCGGCGTGTATTTTTCGCGCCGGGAACGCGGCTATTCCCTCCCCCCGCCGCCATCGCTGACGCCCGTCCAGACCAGCATGTGACCCGCGTTGCGCTCCCGGGCGCTCTGCAGCAGCACCCCGTCCGCGTCTCTACCCTTCGCTCTGTCCATCGTGTGTTCTCCGCTTCTGCTTCCGAATCCCTGTCAACATCTCTGTCCACCCGTGTACCGCCGACGACCGCTACGCGGTGAAACCAACCAGTGTCAGCATGATCGCCTCCTGTTGTGCCTCGGACCCGGACGGGCTCGCGTACGTCCCATCCGTCCGTGTACGCAGGGAGGATACAACCCGGGCGTTAACAGAGCGTGAACAGCCGATATTTATTCCCGGGACGTGCCCGCCGCGCCGCCCGCGGTCTCGGCAAAACAGACGCCCCCGGTCAGCATGGCCGGGGGCGTCTGTGGCAGGAGAGCACAGGTCTTCAAGGGGAATCGCCTGCACCCATCGAAACACAGGTAGGTCTGATTACCTGCTTGTTTATTATACGCTCCTGTTGCGATTTATGAACAGATGTTTTGGGTTTCTTTGGTATACTCCGATCCGGAATGGTAGGCAGTGTTACCCGCCGGTCGGACGTATCTCTACCCTGCGGAACTCTACGGGGTGGCTCTCCGCCTGGAGTGCGATGTAGCCGTCCTTGAGCGCCTTCGGGGCGCCCTTCTCCAGCAACGCGCGGGCGTCGGCGTCCTTCTCGTCCAGTTCCGGGTTCTCGTACTCCAGCACCGGCTCGCCGTTTACGAGGTGCCGGACCCGTCCGTCGGGGCCGACTTCCACCTCGGCGGTCACCCACTGGTCGCCGTCGTAGGTCTTCGAGCGGCTGTCGATGCAGTGGGGGACGACCGGCTTTCCGTCGCGCTGGACGACCGTGCCGGGGGTGCAGAGATTGCCCGTCGCGCGCGGCCCCTTGCCGAGACCCCCGAGGAACTGCACCTCAAGCGACACCGGGAAGTCCTGGTCCTTGCGCATGCTCTGCGGCGACTGACTGTGGATCATCACGCCGCTGTTGCGCAGCGCCCACCCCGGGCCGCCGGACGCCTGCTCGCCCACGAAGCGGTACTCGACGCGCAGGCGGTAGCTGGCGTACTTGCTCTTGTAGAAGAGGTGGCCGAACTTGCCGTCGAACCTGGGGTATTTGTCGTAGGCGACCTTGAGGACGCCGTCCTCGACGCGGAACGTGTCGGCGTGGTTGTCGCCCGGGTCGTACCCCTTGATCTTGACCGTCCAGCCGTCCAGGTTCTTCCCGTTGAAGAGCGGCGTCCAACCGCGCTCGTTCTTCGCGCCAGCCGCCTCCTGGCGGGGCGCGGTCGCGAGCGCGGCCCCGCACGCGGCGGCGGCGCTCGCGAGGGCAAGACAGACCGCGGAAGCGATGAGTTGGCGTCTCTTCTGCTGCATGGGAACCGTTTCCACCGCCGGGTGGAGATTTCCTCGTTTCTCGCTGCGCACACCGCTACGCCGTGACGACGAAGAGTCGGCCCTCGTCGCAGCCCGCGACGAGAGTGCGCGAGGGCGCGTGCCAGCACGCGGCGGCGAGGGGCGCTCCCAGGTCCAACCGCTCCACTTCCGCGCCTGCGACGGTATCCACGGCGATCAGGAAGCCGCCGGGCGACGGGATGACCACCCGCCCGGGCGCGGTGTAGAACAGGTTCGCGCCCGGGGGCTCGAGCGCGGAAAGGCGAATCCCGGTCGCCCGCTCCGAGTGCTCCCCGGCAGGCGTGAAGTGGTGGAAACTCCAGTAGAAGTCGCGCATGAGCGCCGACCGGACGTCGATCCGGCGCGGCCGGTCCTCCGCCGCATCCTCCACCAGGCAGAGAAAGCCGAGCGGCGCGAAGTAGGGCGGATCTTCGCTCGTCGCGCCGCTGCCGCCCTCGGGCAGGGGCACCACGCTGTCCAGGGTCAGCGTGAAGGCGGTCAGCCCGCCGCCCCCGCCGGGCGTGAGGCACAGCCCGGCGGGGACGTCCGTGCAGACGTCGCGCCGGAGGTAGGTGCGGCGGCACTCTCCCTTTTCGAGGTCCAGGCGGTACCCGGTGAGACTGCCGCTGTTGAACACGCCCCAGAGTACGTGGAGGACGGCGGAATCCGGGTCGAACGCGATGCCCGCCACCTGGCTGTCGCAGTCCTCCAGGTCCTCCTCGCCGAGGACGCCGCCCTCCTCGTCGTAGTGGCGAATGCGGAACACCTCGCCTAGGGAGGGCGTTTCGAGGCAGACCACATTGTCCAGGGTCTGCACCAGCACGTGCCGGGGAGAGATGGGCAGCGGCGGCGGTCCCTCGACGCCGGGGAACATGGATTCCGCCCGGAACTCGCCTGTCCTCTCTCCGGTCTCGATCTCCACGCCGAAGGCGGCCAGGCTGATGTCGCGGGCCTCGCCCATGACGATCAGCGTCGTCTCGCCCAGGAAGGCGGCGCGGAGGCGCACGGCGATGGCCTCGCCCTCTTCCTCCTCGATCTCTTGGTCGTTCGCGGGACGCTGCAGCACGAGGGGGACGATCTTCTCCGGCGTGAAGGCTGCGTCCGCGCTGCTGCGGCGGAAACTGTGGGCGTCCCGATCGCCGACGACGACCGCTAGCCTGTCTCCTGAGGGCGACAGATCGACCGAGGTTATCTTGCCGGGCAGGGAAATAGCCTGGGTAATGCGCATCGAGAACGGCCTCCTTGCCGACGCTAAGTCGCGACGGCCACCGCGCCGGCGGGTGGGAACTATTTCGACGCGTCTCCGCGGGGTGACCTTCCGGGGCGGGTATAGCGAAACCGGTCGCGCCGCGGAACTCGGAGCGGGGTACGATTGTCTCATGCGAGGGTGCGCTCGCCCGCTCTTACGTATGCCGTTGCGAGCGGCAGGGAACCGGAGCCACCCTTTCGCGCGTTCTTCTGATTGGATGACCGACCGCTGGCGGTGCCCGGAGAAACGGAATCGGGCGTGCGCGCCTGCGGGCGAGCGAGCATAAGGTGTGACCCATGAGATCCGAAAAACACTCTCGACGCTCTTTGCTGGCCTATACCCTGGGACTGTGCCTTGCGGGCTGCGGTCCCCTGGTGGCGGCGCAGCAGCAGCAGAACGGCGGCGACCCGGCAGGGGGCGCTGCCGAGGGGCAAGGCAGGGGGAAATCAGCAGATATGAATGACGAGCAGCCCGCACCGGTGGGCGGAGTGCCCGAGGGCAAGGAAGTCGCGACGCTGGGCGCCGGATGTTTCTGGTGCGTGGAGGCGATCTTCCTGGAGATGAGGGGCGTCAGCCAGGTCGTCTCCGGCTATTCGGGCGGCAGCGTGGTCGATCCGACCTACGAGCAGGTGTGCAGTGGCACTACCGGCCACGCCGAGGCGGTCCGGATCGTGTTCGACCCGAAACTACTCTCGTACCGCGATCTCCTGCGCGTCTTCTTCACGACCCACGACCCCACCACCCTGAACCGCCAGGGCGCGGACGTGGGCACGCAGTACCGCTCGGCGATCTTCTACCACAGCGCCGAGCAGAAGAAGGCGGCGGAAGAGGTCGTCCGGGAGATCACGAAGGAGAAGGTGTACGACGACCCCATCGTCACCGAGGTCACCGCGTACCGCAACTTCTACGCGGCGGAGCCGTACCACCAGAACTACTTCGCCCGGAACCCCGAGCAGGCGTACTGCCGCTTTAACATTGCGCCGAAGGTGCTGAAGTTCCGCCAGAAGTACCGGCACCTGCTGAAGAAGTAAACCCGCGACTCTCCTGTGGCAAGAGGCCCGCCGGAAGGCGGGCCTCTTTTTTTTGCTGTGATTACCGGGCGTGACCGCCGCTCGTGCCGCTTCGCTCCGGAACCGCGATGGCCGCAGTGGCGTTACATCTGCGTGATTACTACAAGCGAATCGTTCAGCAACCTCTTTGAGCCGCTGCCGCTGGGGCGGGGCGGCGTCACTCTCCCGAACCGTATCGTGATGGGGCCGATGACCCTGAACCAGGCGACCGAGAGCGGGCACATCACCGATTGGATAGTCGACTGGTACGAGCGTCGCGCGGCGGGCGGGACGGGGACGCTGATAGGCGCGGCGGTCTTCGTGTCGCAGGGTGGGCGCGGCTGGGCGAACGCGGTCGGCATCGCCGACGATTCGTACACCGAGGGATGGGCGCGCTGCGTCGAGGCGGCGCACCGGCACGGCGCGCTCTTCGGCACGCAGCTCTTCCACGGCGGCGCGGCCAGCAAGGTGGCGCTGCTCGGGCAGCAGCCCGTTTCCGCCTCGGAGTGGACGCGCGAGGGTTTCGACCCGGCCCGCGCGATGACGGCGGCGGAGGTCGAGCAGGCGATACAGGACTTCGCGGCGGGCGCGCGGCGCTCCGTCGAGGCGGGCTGTGACTTCGTCGAACTGCACGGCGCGCACGGCTACCTGCTGCACCAGTTCTGGCGGCGGGACGTCAACCGGCGAACGGATGGATGGGGCGACCCGCTCGCCTTCCCGGTCGCGGTGACAAGGGCAGTGCGCGCGGCGATCGGCCCGCAAATCCCGCTGCTCTACCGCTTCTCGATACACGCGGACGACCCGGCCGCCCCCAACCACCCCGTTACGCCCGACGCGCTGGGCGAATTCCTCCGCGCGCTGGAGGCGGCGGGCGTGGACGTGTGGGATATCTCCTGCTGGAAGGACTCGCGCCGGGGTTACGTCGGCACCGGCGTCTGGCTGCCCGACTGGGTTCGCCGCTTCAGCGAAAAGCCGCGCATCGTGGCGGGCAACATCCTGACGCCGGAGGAGGGGAGCGAATACCTGGCGGGCGGGCACGCGGAGGCGGTCGCCCTTGCCCGCGCGCTGATCGCCGACGCCGCCTGGGCGCGGAAGGCGCGGGAGGCGCGCGCGGGCGACATCCGCCCGGTGGACGGGGAGGAGCGCCACGCGATCAATCAGGGCACCGACCCGGGCGCTTAGGCGCGCCCGGGACGATGGCTTTCCCCTTTACCTCTCTCCACGTCGCTGCCCGGGAGCAGCGCGGGGCCGGATCGCTCCGCATCGCGCGTCCGGCGCTACCAGGGTACGGGCGGGGGGCGACCGGGGCCGTGACGCCGGTCACGCCCCGGCGTGATCTCGCGCGGCGGCACCCGCAGCAGGGGAATCTCCGCGCGCGGCGAACAGGGTAGCATGCTCGAGAACCACCCCGGCAGCAGGCGCAGGCCCCCCGTATCGCCGCTGTCCGCCGCCGCGTGCCTGGTCTTGTCCGTCGCCGCCCTCACACCCGCCCGCCCCGCCGCCGCGCAGGGGCTGCCGCCCGCCGCTGTCCAGAGGCCGAACATCGTACTTATCTACGCGGACGACCTGGGCTACGGGGACGTCAGCTGCTACGGCGCGCGGGCGGTCCGGACCCCGAACGTCGACCGGCTCGCGAAGGAGGGGCTGCGCTTCACCAACGGGTACGCGCCTTCGGCGACCTGTACCCCGTCGCGTTACGCGATGCTGACCGGCGAGTACGCCTTTCGCAAGCCCGGGACCGGCGTCCTCCCCGGCGACGCCGCGCTGATCATCGAGCCGGGCCGGACGACGCTGGCGACGACCTTGCGCGACGCAGGATACGCCACGGGCGTCGTCGGCAAGTGGCACATCGGCCTCGGCAGCGGCGAGATCGACTGGAACCGCCCCATCGCACCCGGGCCGCGCGAGGTCGGATTCGACTATAGCTTCATCATGGCGGCGACCGGCGACCGCGTGCCGACCGTCTACGTCGAGAATCACCGGGTGGTCGGCCTGGACCCGAAGGACCCCATCACCGTGCGCTATGGCGACGCGCCCTTCCCCGGCGAGCCGACCGGGAAGCAGAATCCCGGGCTGCTGAAGGTGAAGCCGAGCCACGGGCACGACCAGGCCGTCGTCAACGGCATCAGCCGCATCGGTCATATGAAGGGCGGGAAAGCGGCGCGCTGGGTGGACGAAGATATCGCCGATACGCTCACGAAGCGGGCCACCGACTTCATCGAGCGACAGGGCGGCGCAAGCCGCGGCGGCTCCCCGTCGAAACCCTTCTTCCTCTACTTCTCACTGCACGACATCCACGTGCCGCGCGCTCCGCACCCGCGCTTCGTCGGCCGGACGGGGATGGGGCCGCGCGGCGACGCCATCGCGCAGATGGACTGGTGTGTCGGCGAGGTGCTCGGCGCGCTCGACCGCAAGGGCCTCACCGCCCGCACCCTCGTCCTCTTCACCAGCGACAACGGCCCGGTGGTGGACGACGGGTACCGGGACCAGGCGGTCGCGAAGCTGGGGGATCACAAACCTGCTGGCCCGCTGCGCGGCGGCAAGTACAGTCTGTTCGAGGGCGGCACGCGCGTCCCGCTGATCGTCCGCTGGCCCGGCACGGTGAACCCCGGCGTCTCCCACGAACTCGTCAGCCAGGTAGACTTCCCGGCGTCGCTCGCCGCGCTCGCCGGTCCCGACCGCCTGCGCCCCAGCGACTCGCCGGACAGCTTCGACCTGCTGCCCGCGCTCCTGGGCAGGAGCGGCGCGAAGGGCCGCGAGTACGTGGTGGAACACGTCGGGCCGCGGGCGGCCGCGCTCCGCCAGGGGGACTGGAAGTACATCCCGCCCACCCCAGGAC
>DATLHN010000377.1:0-11296 GCA_035539875.1 Armatimonadaceae bacterium | reverse complement strand
GCCTTTCCCTTTCCCTGCTGACCCTCTCGCCGCAGGAACTGGGGGGCGCTCGCGGGCGGGGTGGGGTTGGCGACGACGCGCCGCCCGCCCCCCAGTCCGATGCCGAGTCCGGCGGCCGTCAGCGTCATCGCTGCTACGATAGCGGAGGTGCTTCTCGAAACGCTGCCGCTCGAAACACGCGCCATGGGTCTTCCTTGCTCCCAATCGCAATTCGTGGTGAAGCGTTTATCCGGACGGACAAAATCGCCTGCTGGCGGGCAAACTCGCCCGCCGTCCCGGTTTGTGGTACCACATGTGACGCCTGCCTGTCAACGATGTTGCAGGCGTTTATGGGCGCGTTTATGCCTCCCTCAGAGGAGGCATACAAGCACTGACGGGGGCTCCCGCGGAAGGTTCAGAACTGTTTTGCGCCCACCATCATTCGGTAGCCGGACGCCGCCCGGCGCGCACCGCCGCGAGCAGGGACTCCGCGGCCCGCGCGTGCTCTTCCGTGCCGTCCGGCGAGCGGGCCTGGATCAGCGCCCACGTCCAGTTCCACAATTGCGACAGCCGGCGCATGGCCGCCAGCTTCTCCTGCGCGCCTTCGGGCGGCGGGCCGTCGAAGTACGCCGCGAGGAGCGACGGACGCGCCTCCGGCGGGTACGACGACGCCAGGCAGGCGAGGTCGTAGAAGACGTCGCCCATGCCCGCGTACTCCCAATCGATCAGGTAAACCTCGCCCGACTCCAGGCCGATGAAGTTGCCCGGGAACGGGTCGCCGTGGCACAGACCGCGGTCGGGGCCGGGCCGGCACCAGAACTCGCGCACGAGGGCGCGCCCCTCCGCCGCCAGCGCGTCCGCGTCGTCGGGGAGCGGTATGCCCTGCGCCCGCGCCGCTTCCAGGCGGCGGACGACGTCGTTCAGCGGCGAGAACGCATGCGGGACCGGGGGCAGGGTGTGCGCGCGGCGCAGCGCCCGCGCCGCCGACGTCATTGTCTCCGGGCGGCGCAGTTCCTCGGCCGTCCAGACCGTGCCCGGGACGAAGCGGCTGACCAGGTGGCCCTCGGGCCGCACGAACGCCACGGCCTCCGGGGCGAGGCCCGCCCGCGCCGCCGCCGAGAGGGCGGCGAACTCGGCCTCCCGGTCGATCCCGAGGAGCGCCGTATTCCCGCCGCTCAAACGTAGCCGACAAGCCTCCCCGTCCACCTCGAACGTGAACGACGCGTTCGTGAGCCCGCCGGGCAGCGGGCGCAGCTCGACCGTTCGCGCCAGCGTCTCCCAGCCCGGCACGCGCGCCAGAACCTCCCGCGCCTCGTCTATCTTTCCCATTCGTCCTCCCCGCAGGCCGTCTGCCGGGTCTATTCTCCCCGCCTTTGTGCGCGCCTTGACGCCCCTCCGGGCGAATCGTACAATGAATGCGTCTATGCGCTGCATCCCGCCACACGTCAGTTTCCGCCCGTCCGACTTCGCGCGGCCCCTGGCGCTGGCCGCGGCGGCGTCAGCCATTTCCCTCGCCTCCCCGGGGTTCACGTCGCCCGCGGTCGCGCAGAAAAAGGCGGCGAAGCCCCCCGCCGGTAAGCCGTCGGCGAAGCCGAATGCGGGCAACGTCGTGCCGCCGCCGGTCGGATACGCCCTCTACAACCGCGCCCTCGAAGCCGCCGCCGCGGGAAAGACGGACGAAGCCATCCGACTCTGCCGTCAGATCGTCAAGGAGGAGCCGGACGCCGCGGCGGTCTGGGCCACCCTGGCGCAGCTTCTCGCGCGGTCGGGAAAGACCGACGAGGCGCTCTCCGCCATCACGAAGGCGACAATCATCGCGCCCGACGTCGCGGCGTTCTGGGGCGAACGCGCCAACCTCGAATCGCAGGCGCGCCGCTGGGACGACTCCGTCGCGTCCGCGCAGAAGGCCCTGACGCGCGATCCGAAGAACGACCCGGCCCTGGCCGCGCTCGCGACTGCGTACCTCCAGACGAAGCGGTTCAACGAGGCGGTCCCCGCGCTGCGCCGGCTCTCGTCCGCGCGGGGCGGCCTGGACATGGCGGTCGGGCAGAACCTCGTCCTGGCCAGCGTCCAGTCGGGGGACCTGCGCGGGGCGCTCGACGTCTCCCGGAAGCTGGCCGCGAAGTACCCGAACCGTCCCGAGACGCACCTCTCGGTGGCAGACCTATCTGCGCGGACGGGCAACTACGCCGGGGCCTACGCGGCGCTTCAGAAGGCGCGCGCCCTCAAGCCCGGCGACTACACCGTGCTCCTGAATACCGCGCTGGCCGCCGACGCGCTCGGCCGCCGCGAGGAGGCCCTGGGACTGCTGGCGGACCTCGCCAAGGCGCACCCGAAGTCCGGCGCGCCCTGGTTCCACCGAGGGCGCATCCTTTACGCCGAGGATAGGCGGGGCGAGCAGTTCGCGCAGGCGGAAAAGGCGTTCGCGGAGGCCGTGGAGCGCGAGCCGAAGAATGCCCTGTATCGCGCCCACCTCGGGATGGCCCGGATGTTCCAGGGAACCTCCCGCGCCGACGAGGCCAGGGCGTCCTTCGACCGGGCGCTCGCGGACGACCCGCGCAGCGAGACCGCGCACCTCGGGCTGGCGTACCTGGACGAACAGGCGAAGCGCTGGGACCAGGCCGCCGGGAGCTACGAAAGTGCGCTCGCATCCAACCCGGAGAACCACTTCGCGCGCCGCCGCCGCGCGGGCGCGCTCTACTACGCCGGGCGCAAGGACGACGCCTACCGGGAGTTCTGGGAACTGGCGAGCCGCGACGCGAAGAACGCGGTCCCGCACCTGAAAGAGCTTGCCTCCCTCCTCCTCGCGGACGGGAAGTACTCCACCGCGCGGGCGGCCTACGCGCAGGTACTGGAGCGCGCGCCGGGCGACCCGGCCGCGCTCGTCGGGACGGCGCTGGCGTTCGAGAAGGAGAACAACTTCGCCGCCGCCGAGCAGCAGTACCGCGCGGCCCTCGCGGCCCACCCGACGTTCGCCGACGGCTACCGGCTGCTGGCCGAGCTTCTGGTCAGGACCAACCGCGCGGAGGATCGGGCCAAGCTGATGCGGCAGTGGCTGGCGGCGGACCCGACGTCCAACGAGGCGCGGTGGGACCTCGCCCTCCTGTACCGGGAACAGGGCCGAGACGAGGAAGCGCTGCGCGAGATGCGCATGCTGACCCTGCGCAAGGGTGACCCGAACCGCCTGAACTACCGCCTCGGACCCGCGGCGCTGTACCTGCACCGGGAGAAGTGGGCGCAGGCGGCGGCGGAGTACGAGAAGGTGCTGGCGGAGGAGCCGGGCGAGGACGCGATCCGCTACCCGCTCGCCTACGCCTACGAGAAGATGGGCCGCTTCGGGGACGCCGAGAAGCTCCTGCGCGACATGGAAAGCAAGGCGGCGGTGCGCACGCCGGAAGCGCGGCCGGGACCGAAAGCCGCGCTGGCCGGGCTCTACGAGCGGGCGAAGCGTTACCCGGAGGCGCGCGGCCTCTACGAGGAGGTTGTCACGCTGACCCCCGGCCATAGCGCGGCGGTGGAGGGGCTGAAGCGGGTGGGCGCGGCGACGGGCGACCCGGGCGCGGCGACCGGCCTGCTGGAGCGCCTGGCGACCGCGTCCCCCGAGAAGCCGAACCTGGCCGCCGCCGCCTCACTGGAGAGGCTGCTGACGCAGGGGGCGAAGACTGACTACGAGGGGTACGTCGCTTTCGCGCGGCGTCTGGCGGCGAAGTACCCGGCCAGCGCGGAGGCGAAGACCCGCGCGGAACAGGCCGCCCAGCGGTACGGCGGCAGCGCGACGGCGACGCCTGCCGGAACGACGGAGAAACCGGGGAACGGGAGTCCCTGACGGAAGCACGAGGAGAGAGCAGTACCACCCATGAAGTGCGCGCGCCATCCGAAGGTCGAGACCGCGCTGAGTTGCGGTCGCTGCGGCACGCCGATCTGCCCGGACTGCATGGTCTCCGGGGCGGTCGGCATGATCTGCCGCAAGTGCGCGGCGCTGGGCGATTCCCCGCTCTACAAGGTGCCGCCCGCCCGCTTTGCGCTTGCGCTCGTCGCCGGGGTGGGGGCGGGAACGCTGGCCGGGTTCGTCCTCCAGCACATCGGCTTCTTCATCTTCTTCGTTTCGCCGATCATAGGCGGCCTGCTCGGGGAGGTCATCCTGCGGGCGACCGGCCGTAAGCGCGGAACCCGGGTGGAAGTCCTGACCGGGGTGAGCGTCGTCGCCGGGGCCGCACTCTCGCTGCTGATCACCGGGCCGGGCGTCCTGTACAGCCCGGTCAGCCTGACCTTCTTCCTGATCGCGGTCGCGCTGGTCACCGGCGCCGCCATCGGCAAGATACGCTACCTCTGACGGTCACGGCCGCTAGGGCGCAGGGAATTCCGTGTGCACGGCGGCGGGATTGCCGCCAAGCAGCGTGCGCGCCGCGGAGCCGACCGCCTCCGCGGTCACGGCCCCGATGCGCGCCTCGAACTCCGCCTCGAACCCCGCGCCGATCCCGAGCATCTCCGCGCGTCCCGCCTGGTACGCGCGGTCCTTCAGCCTCTGCCGGTCCCGCGCGTGCTGGCCGATCAGGAGCGCCTTCGCGCGCGCCACCTCCGGCTCCGTGACCGGGCGCGAACCGTCCCGCAGCGCGGCCAGCTCTCCCAGAAGCGCCGCCTTTATCTGCGCCGGCGGAACGTCCGGCGCGCACCCCTCGACGTAGACCGCCCAGAGGCTTCCCTGCCGCCCCGGCTCCAGGAGCGAGCGGACGTCGTAGCCCACGGGGCGACCCTTCAGCGGGCCGTCCGCGGGCGGCCGGTCGCGCAGGGCGAACAGGCGCGACCCCTTACCGCCCGCCAGCACCGCGTCCAGCACGCGGAGCGCGGCCCAGTCCGCGGGCGTGCGGCCGGGCGACGCCGTGCCGGGGGCAAGATAGCCCAGCGCATAGACCGGGGCCGGGGCGTGCCGACCGGTCGAGAGGTCGCGCAGGCCGGGCGGGAGTGGCGGCGGCGGCGTCGGTGCAGTCGGCGACGGGGAAAGAGCGGCAGGCCGAGTGGTAGCGCGATCCGCGGCGGGGCGCGGCCACCCGCCCGCGTTCAGGTGCGCCTCGATCAGCCGCTGGACCTCGTCCGCCGGGTCGCGCCCGGCGAAGACGAACAGCGTGCGGGCGGGCGCGTGGAAGTGGTGACGGTAGTAGCGACGGACCATCTCCGGCGTCAGGGCGGCGACACCGCGCTCGTCGCCGTCGATCCTCTGGCCCGACACGCTGCCGGGGAGGACCCGGCTGCGGAGCGCGGCGAGCGTTTCGCCGACGAGGTCGTCCTGGGCGCGGAGGAGGCTGCGCCTCTGGTCCGACTTCGCCTCGATCACGGCGTCGTCCGGGAACGTCGCGTTCGCGAGCAAGTTCATCAGCAGCGCGCGCGCGGCGTCGTCCACCGAAAACGGGTCCGCGCGGCAGACGGCCCAAAGCTCCACGTGGTCCCCGGCGGCCCACGCGCCGACCGCGCTCCCGCTCGCCGCCAGCTCGAAACGCATCAGGGCGGCGCTCATCGTCTCCGTACCCGAAACCCAGGCGCGCGCCAGGAGGGACGTGAGGCCCTGCTCCCCGGCGCGCTCGTCGGCCGCGCCGACGTCGAAGAGGACGCTGAGCGCGGCCAGCGGGGCGTCCGGCTCCTCCAGGACGAGGAGCCGCGCCCCGTTCGCGAGCGTGGTCGTCGTGACCTTCGCGCCGCCGGGGGCGGTCGCCGAGGCCCGCCCCGCGAAACGCAGTGCCGCGGCAGAAGCGATCCCCCCGAAGAGCAGGCCCCGGCGCGTGACGAAGCGCGCGCCGACTTCGCCGCCGTCGCGGGCGTTCAAGGCCGCGCCCCCGCGACGGACGGTGCCGTGGCAGCGGCGTCCGGTCCGGTCACGGCGACGACGCGCCGGGCGGGCGCGAGCCAGTCCCGCACGGAGCGCGCGAGGTCGGCGTCGGTCAGGGCGGAGACCCGCCCCGCGTAGCCTTCGTACCAGTCCGGCGCGGCGTCCAGGGCGTCGTAATAGGCGAGGCGCGCGGCGAGGGCGTCCGCGACCTCGCCGTCCGCCATTGCCTGCCCGAGGCGCGCGTACTTCGCCGCCTCCACCTCGCCCGGAGGGACGCCGTCCTCGCGGAGCCGGACCAGTTCCGCCACCAGGGCGCTCTCCAACTCGTCCGCGGTGCCCCGCCCGGTGGCGGAAAGGAGCAGCAGGCCGCCGCGCCGGAGCGCCAGGTACTCGGCCCGCACCGCGACGGCCAGCCCGGAGGCGGTAAGACGCTTCGCCACGCATCCTTCGTCCCCGCCGCGCGCGAGCAGTGAGGCCGTTACCTCCGCCAGGGCCGCCTCCGCGGGGTCGCGAGGCGCGGGGACGCGGAACGCGAAGAACACCGTGTTCAGGGTCGCCGCCGTGCGGGCGTCCGCCGGGGGGAGCACCACGGCGCGCACGGGGCGCGCCTCCGCCCCGGCGGATACCAGCGGGACTTCGCCCGCCTCCGCCGCAACCGACACGCCGTTCCCCGTGGCGGCGGCCGTTTCCGTACGGCTCGCGCCGCCGAACGCCTCCGCTGCCGCCTCCCGCACCGCTTCGAGGGAGACGGGACCGGCCACGGCGAGCGTGAAGCGGCCGGGGCGGTAGTGGGCGGCGTGGAAGGCGCGCAGGTCGGCGTCGGTCAGTTTGCCGATGCTCTGCTCGGTGCCCATGAGCGGCAGACGGTACGGGTCCCCGACGGGGAATGCGGCCCCGGCCAGCGCGCCGATGCCGAGGCGGCGCGCGTCCCCGCGCGCGACCGCCATCTCGCGGCGGATCACGGCCCGTTCCGCCTCGACGTCGGCCGGTCGGAACGCCGGGCTCAGCAGCATGCTCCCGAGCAGGCGGAGCGCCACTTTCCAGTTCTTCTCGGGTACCGTAATGCTATAGGTGACAAAGTCGCGGCTCGTCTGCGCGCCGACCTCGCCACCCAGGGACTCGAACGCCGCGTCGAGCGCCCCGGGCGGAGCGTCCGGCGCGCCGCCGCCCTTGAATACCAGGTGTTCCACGAAGTGCGCGGCGCCGCTGTTCGCCGCGCTCTCGGCGGCGGAACCGGCCCCGCGTACGCGCAGGTCGATCGCGACCACGTCGGACGCGGGGCGTGCGGCGACCAGGAGGCGCGCGCCCGACTCCATCTCGTGCCGCCGGACGGGCGGCGTCGCCTGAGCTCCCTTCGCCGCCGGTACGGCGGCGCAAGCAGCAGGGGGCGCGGGGTGAGGGAACGCGAGCAGGCCGACCGACGATATAATGAAAGCTGCGGCAGTGGCGGCAGGGGGGAAGCGTCGCAAAGTCACGGCATCTATACGTTTGTCGTCCGGTACGCAGGTTCCTGCCGCGCCACATTCGCGCCTTTCGTCCATGACCACTCGCCCATGACCACCTTGATCGAGCCGCGGCTGCGCCGCAACATAGACTGGATACTGCTCCTGGCGGTCGTGGCGGTTATGTGCTGCTCGCTGGCCACTCTCTACGCGGCGATGATGCCCCTCAAACTCGGGGCCGCGACGGCGCTGCGGCAGGGAGTCTACTTCTCGGTCGGCATCGCCATCATGGGCTTCGTCGCGACCCGCGACTACGGCCAGGTCCCGCGCTACGTCCCCTTTCTGTACGGCGCGAACCTGCTCCTGCTGCTCGCCGTCGAGGTTTTTTCCCCCGAGGTCAAGGGCGCGCAGCGGTGGATACCCCTGCCGATCCCCGGCATGGACTTCAAGCTCCAGCCCTCGGAGTTCGCCAAGATCAGCGTCATCCTGACCCTGTCGGCGTACGTCACCAAACTCGGCACGAAGATATCCGAGTTCCCGTCGCTGATGAAGACGCTGTTCCACATCGGCGTCCCCATGGCGCTTATCATGAAGCAGCCGGACCTGGGGACCTCGCTGGTCGTGCTCGCGATCTGGACCGGCATCGTCTTCCTGGCCGGGGCGCGCGTGCGGCACCTGCTGGGGTTGGCGTGCGTGGGCGCGGCGCTGTTCGCGTTCGCGTGGCAGGCGAACATCCTGCACGACTACCAGAAGGACCGGGTCTTCACCTTCATCAACCCGATGCACGACCCGAAGGGCGAGGGGTACCACGTCCTGCAGAGCCAGATCGCCATCGGCGGCGGGCAGGTGACCGGCCAGGGCTACGGGCAGGGGCTTCAGACGAACCTGCGCTTCATCCCCGAGAACCAGACCGACTTCATCTTCACCGTCGTCGGCGAGGAGACCGGGTTCGTGGGGGCGTGTGTCCTTATCGGCATCTACGGCCTTATCCTCTGGCGTGGGATAGCGACCGTGGCGACGAGCGAAGACCCGCTCGGGCGCCTGATCGCGGGCGGGGTGACCACTATGCTCGCGTTCCACGTCGTCGTCAACGTCGGCATGACCTGCGGCATCATGCCGGTCGTCGGGGTTCCGCTGCCTTTGATGAGCTTCGGCGGGTCGGCGGCCTGGGCGAACCTGACCGGCATCGGCCTCATCCTCGGCGCGCACCTGCGCCGCCACAAACTCCAGTTCTGAGAACGACGTTCCACACCAGGAGACACCGTCCCATGCCGCGCTTCGCCGTGTTGTTGCTCGTCCCGCTCCTCGCCGCCCTCGCCGCCGCCTCCGGGGCCGGGGCACAGACGGGACGGCTCGCCTACGTCAAGGACAATGCCGCGTACGTGGGACCGGCGGACGGCTACGCGCCCGCGGTGCGCCTCCCCGGCTCCCAGAATGCCGTCGAAGTCTCGCTCTCCCCGGCCGACGGCGTCGCGCTGTTCTTCGTCGCGCCCGCGAAGCCGACGATGCACGACCCGGTGCAGGCGAAAGGCGCGGCCTGCCGCCCGCCCTACAGGGAGGCGAAGTGGCTCGGCGCGCCGCTCTCCGACATGAGCAACCCGCGCGTGATCTGGAGCGCCAACGGCGACGCCGCCTTCGCGTCGGACGCCGCCGACACAGTGCACGGGCGCTACACCCCCGCCGACGGGCGCGCCGTGAACTACCCGATCCCCGTCGACAGCGTGTCGGCGGACGGGGCGGTCGTCGCCTACGCCCGCGAGAACCGCGAGGTGCGCGTCCGCTTCCGTGCCACGGGCCGCGAAAAAGTCCTCTTCTCCTCGGGCAGGCCGCAGGCGCTCTTCGAGGCCGTGCGCCGCGCGAAGCACCCGAAGGGGATCGCCAGCTTCCGCGAGGGGATGGGGGGCGAGATGAGCCGCGACGCGCGCAACTGGGCGATCGGCACTCCCGCGATCACGCCCGACGGGAAGACCGTCTTCTTCGCCACGAACGGCGGCGGGGGGATGGGGGCTTCCGGCAACTGCACGTTCGCCTTCTTCTCCGTGGACGTCGCCACCGGGAATATCGCCATCCTCTCGAAGGTCGGCGAGGAGTTCGGGCGCGTGCCCTACCGCGACTGCCGCGTCTCGCCGGACGGCCGGCGTCTGCTCTACGTCGCCTCGGCCCACTCCAGCGCGGTCGAGAACCCCTCGTGGGTGACGGTGATCGACCTGCCGACGCAGCAGACGCGCGTGGTGAGCCGGGGGGATACCGCCAATGACGCCGAGACCAACGCCTTCGGCGGCGCGTGCTGGTCGCCGGACGGAAAGTACGTGGCGTACTCGATGCTGTACTACGACGTGGCCGCCGCGATGAAGCGGCTGCAGGAGGGGGGCGCTTGGGAGTACGACCCGGCGAAGTACACGCTCTTCATCCGCGACGCCGCCACGGGCCGCGCCGTGCGCAAGATCCCGGGCGCGACCTCCCCCTCCTGGGGAAAGTAACCGCTCGTTACCGGCTGCCAGCGGCTTCGGTCGCCTCCGCGCCCGGCACGGCTTCCAGCGTCAGGCCCTCCACCGTCTGGCCGGACAGGGCGAGGCGGGCGAGCTGGGCGAGCGCCCACTCCGCGTCGCGCGCCGTCCCGTCCGCGCCGCGCGCGAGCGAGAGCAGCGTCTCCACGTCCACGGTCGGTGCCGGAGCGGCGGACTGCCGGGCCTTGATCTTCTCCTTTGCCCGGCGCGAGCGGTTCCGCTGGCGCAGCACCTCGCCGTCGAACTGCGCCGTCTGCGGCGGCGACAGCGGCTCGCCCGCGGTGGCCGCTTCGGCAGGCGGCGCTCCACCGGACAGGCCGCCCGCCACCAGATCGGCCGCGAACGCCTGGACGTCCGGGTTCGGGTTCTCGAACAGGGCGCGGCACAGAGCGGCGTGCGAGACGCGGTTCAGGCGCGCCGCCGCGTACTCACGTCCCCAGGCGCGCACCGACGCCCTCGGGCTGTCGAGCAGCGCGAGCGCGTACGGGTAGGCACGGTCGCCGTCGTCGGTTTGGTCGGCTTCGAAGAACGCCTTCCCGCCCTCGACGCTGGGGGGCACCTCGCTCTCCATCAGGCCGAGCGCGAAGGGAAGCCCCATGCCGACCGACGCTGCGCGGGCGAGCCCCGCCGAGCGCACCTCCGGCAGTTCGTGGGTCGCCGCCGTCAGGAGCGTCGCTGAGTCGCGCGGCAGCGCGGTGACGTACCGCTCCGCCCAGCGCGCCAGCAGCGGGCCGAAGGCCGGCTCGCGTATCCCCAGGACGCCCTCGACGTCGTCGAGGGAGAGGAAGCTCGCGGCGATCTCCTCGTCGCCGAGGAGGCGGGCCACGAGCCGCTCCTCCGGGTCGCTCTCCATCGCCTTCGGCATCGCCGCCCAGAACGGCACGCCGCCGAAACCTTCGGCCAGGGCGCGCACCAGGGCGGGGCGAAGGCGCGCCCACTGGTCGTCCGCCGAAGCGGCGATGATCTGGAGCGCGACCACCGGGGGCGTCCGCCGCAGCACGTCGGCGAATGTCTCCGGGCTGAGCAGGGCGACCAGGAAGGGCCGCTCCGTCAGGGCGGCGGCCACCTCGTCGGTCGGGATGCCGCTGCGCGCCAGGGCCGTCAGCGCGTCCGGCGACGACGTGCGCGCCGCGCTGTCGTCGGTCGGCTCGGTCGCGGAGAGTATGCGCCGCCAGAGTTCGGTCAGGACCTCCGGCGGGGCGGTCCCGGCGGCGAGAATGCGCCAAGAGGCCCGGCACAGCCACGGGTCCACCCGGCTGAAGACGTCCAGGTTGTTGGCGGTGAAGCCAGCGAACCCGCGCGCCGTCAGGCCGCGCACGAGCGCGCCCACCACGGCGTCGCGCTGCGGGTCGGGCAGGCCGCGCACCGCGCTGAGCACCGCGTAGGCGTTCGACGGGTCGATGAACTTCTCCAGATTCCCCAGCGCGAGCGCGGTCAGGTCGGGGTCTTCCCGGCGCAGGACGGCGGCCAGCAGGGGGCGGTGGGCGTCAAGCCCGAAACGGCCCGGGGCGGCGCGGAAGAGCAGACCGAGCAGGGCGGCGTCCCGG
>DATLHN010000376.1:0-7408 GCA_035539875.1 Armatimonadaceae bacterium | reverse complement strand
GGGCGGCATGGGCGGCGGGATGATGGGCGGCATGGGCGGCGGCATGGGCGGCATGGGAATGGGAGGCTTCGGAGGCGGACGCGCGTTCTAATCGCGGCTCCCGCGCTCTCACCGCATCGCTACGATCGACGCCTTGCTGCCAACGCGGCGGCGACATGCACCTCGGAAAAATGGATGGTTACGGATCATGTGCAGGAGGACTTATATGCGCAATTCCCGGCGGCACGCGACTGACCGCCGCTACCTCATAGCCTCACTGGCCCTCGCCGCGCCCCTGTGCGCCGCGGGCCTGGTGGCGGCTCCCGGCACGGCGCAGGCTCAGGAGCCTGCGTCCGCGTCGGCGGCGAAACTGGTAACGATCGACGTGCGCGACGCGCGCTTCGAAGACGCGGTGCGCCTTCTGGCAAGCCAGACCGGCGTCAGCAACGTGGTCTTCGTCAATCCGGAGAGCAAGCCGTTCCAGGCGGTGACGCTGACGATGAGCGAGCAGCCCTTCGACAAGGTGCTGCGCGCCGTGGCGGCGTCCGCGGGGGCAACGGTGTCCCTGGAGGACGGCATCTACTACCTGCGTCCCCGCGGCGAGGAACCGATGCCGGCGAAGGTCGAGGCTGCCGCGGCTCCCGTCGTGGTGCAGCCGGCGCGGCGCCCGGGGCCCCGGAACTGGATGAAGATTCCGCTCCAGTACCTGGTCCCGAGCGAGTTCGTGGACTTCGTGAAAGACCCGGCCAAGGCGAAGCTCCTGAACTACGAGAACGAGCCGGTCCAGAAGCCGAGCGAGGTGCTGAATCCTAAGTTCCCGAGCGCAAACCCGATCGTTCCGCTCAACGTCGCGCCGTCACCCGCGGCTCCGCTTCCCGCCGGGCCCGTCAGCCCGGGCGTTGCCCAGGACGGTGACGCCGCGGGTCAGCGCACCGGCGGTCGCGGCTTCGGCGCAGGCGGTGGCGGCGGCCAGGGATTCCCGGGCGGCGGCGGTCAGGGCTTCCCGGGCGGCGGTCCGCAGGGTCCCGGCGCCCCGGGCGGACCCGGCGGCCAGGGCGGCCAACAGGGTAACGCCAGTCTGCGCCCCGATGGCGTGGAGCAGATCATCTCCAACGACGCGGACAACTCGCTCCTGGTCGTCGGCGACGCGCAGGGGATCGAGGAACTCCGGAACCTGATCCGCCTGCTGGACGTTGCCCCGAAGCAGGTGCAGATCCGCGCCGAGTTCGTCTCGGTGAGTGTCAACGACGCCGACCAGTTCGGCATCGACTGGCGCATCGTGCCGGCGGGCAATCTGGACGTGTTCATTCCGCCGCAGGGCGGCGCGACGCCTACGATCACGATGGCGTATTCGTCGGGTAACGCGGTCGCGAACATGCGCGCCTCTCTGCTGCGCAACACGTCGAACCTGCTTCAGGCCCCGATCATCACGACGACCAACAACCGGCAGGCGTTCATAAACGTTCAGGACGTGACGACGACCTTCGTCACCGTCCAGACCGTCACCAACGTCGGCATCGTCTCCAACACGCAGCCGGTCCTGATCCCGGCAAACAACTTCCTGAGCGTGACGCCGCATATCAACGGGGACAACTCCATCAGTATGCTGCTCCAGCCCACGCTTACGTCGCAGGAAACGTTCGCGGGTCCCGGCGGCAACACGGGTATCCGGCAGCAGAGCCAGACCCTCACCACCTTCCGCCGCGTTCAGAACGGCGAGACGATGGTGCTGGGCGGCTTCATCACCAAGCAGGAAGGGCGGCAGGAGCAGCGCGTGCCGATCCTGTCCGACCTGCCGATCATCGGCAACCTGTTCACCCAGAAGAACCGCACCGTCACCGGCACCGAGATCCTGGTGTTCGTCACCCCGACGATCATCGAGGACCGGGCGGCGGGCAGCCTCGGAGTGGGCGGCGGCGCGCCGACCCCGTAAGGTCGGAGGACCCGACGCAGTCGAAAACGGGCGGGCCGGGGCGACTATCGACGCCCCGGCCCGCCTTTCTGCATTCGTCTGCTTCCGTCGGGGCGTGCTGTACAATAGAACATGTTTCGCTTCCTCACCGCGGGCGAGTCGCACGGCCCCGCCCTGACCACTATCATCGAAGGGCTCCCCGCCGGGATGCCCCTTACCGCCGAACCGGTCGATGCCCAGCTGCGGCGTCGCCAGGGCGGGTACGGGCGCGGCGCGCGCCAGAAGATCGAATCCGACGGAGTGGAGATCCTCTCCGGCATCCGCTTCGGCAGGACGATCGGCTCGCCGGTGACCTTCGTCGTCCGGAACCGCGACTGGGAGAACTGGCGCGACCGGATGCGCATCGAGCCCGCCGACGAGGGGCGCGAACCCCCGAAGGCGATCACCATTCCGCGGCCCGGCCACGCCGACTACGTCGGCATGGTCAAGTACGGGCACGACGACCTGCGCAACATCCTGGAACGCTCCTCCGCCCGCAACACCGCGACGCTGGTGGCGGTCGGGGCGGTAGCCCGCGAACTGCTGGCGCAGTTCGGCGCGCGCATAGTCTCCCACGTCGTCCGCATCGGACCCGAGGAGGCCCCGGCGCTGACCGACGTCACCGCCGACGAACTGTACGAGCGCGCCGAGGCGTCGCCGGTGCGCTGCGCCGACCCCGCCACCACCGAGCGGATCGTCGCGCGCATCGACGAGGCCAAGCGCAAGGGAGACACGCTCGGCGGCGTGTTCGAGGTGGTCGCCTTCGGCCTGCCCATCGGCCTCGGCTCGTACGTCCACTGGGACAAGCGCATCGACGGCCGCCTCGCGCAGGCGGTGATGAGCATCAACGCCATCAAGGGCGTCGAGATCGGCATGGGGTTCTCGGTGGGGGCGGCCTACGGCTCGCAGGTCCACGACGAGTTCACGGGGAGCGCGGACGGCCCCGAGCCCGGCTATGCCGCGGGCGTGCAGCGCCTGACCAACCGCGCCGGGGGCACGGAGGGCGGCATCACGAACGGCCAGCCCCTCGTGGTGCGCGCCGCGATGAAGCCCATCGCGACCCTGATGCGACAGCTCGGCTCCGTGGACCTTTCGACGGGGGAGAACAAGCCCGCCTTCGCGGAGCGCTCCGACGTCTGCGCGGTCCCCGCCGCCGCCGTGATCGGGGAGGCGATGATCGGCATCGCGCTGGCGCAGGCGTTCCTGGAGAAGTTCGGCAGCGATTCGCTCGACGAGGTGCGCCGCAACCACGACGCCTTCGTCGCCACCTACCAGCGGGGCGGGAGCTTTGGATAGCGTCCGGAAGAGCAGGGTAGTCGCCGCCGGGGCGGACATCCCGCGTGCCGGAGACGGGGATGACACCGCTGCCCTGCCGCTGAACATCGCGCTGATCGGGTTCATGGGCAGCGGCAAGTCGACCGTCGGGCGGGCGCTCGCGCGACGCCTGGACTGGCGCTACGTGGATACCGACGCGCGGATCGAAGCGGTGGCGGGCTGTGACATTCCCGCGCTCTTCGCCCGTTCCGGAGAGGCGGCTTTCCGGGATCTGGAGACGCGGATTCTGGTCGGGGTGTCCGCGGGCGACGGCCAGGTGATCTCCACGGGGGGCGGCGCGCCGCTGCGCGAGGAGAACGCCGCCGCGCTGCGCGCCGCCGGTCTGGTCGTCTACCTGACCGCCCGGCCCGACGTCATCGTCGCGCGGACCGAGCGGCGGGCGGAGGAACGCCCGCTCTTGGCCGAGCGCGGCGGCAAAGACCTGCTGGCGCACGTCATGGGGCTGCTAGGGGAGCGCGCGCCCCGTTACCAGCGCGCGGCCCACCTGGTGGTGGACACCTCCGAAAGGACCCCGGAGGCGATCGCGGCGGAGATCGTGCGCAAGGCCGGGCGCTGGCAGCAGCAGTCCGAGCATCCGGGGAAGCAGGGGGCGCAGCAATGGACCCGGCAGTAGGAACCCAACGACGGCGGCGGCACGAGGTGCCCGTGGCACTGAGCGGCGGTCGCGACTACACGATCCACATCGGCGCGGGGACCCTGGCGGATGCGGGAGCGATCTGCGCCGACGTGGCGCGCGGACGCCACGCCGTGGTCGTCACGCAGCCGCGCATCGCGAAGCTGTGGGGGCAGCCGCTCCTCGACTCGCTCGCGGCGGCGGGGTTCGGCCCGGTGGACGTCCTGACCTTTCCGGCCGGGGAGCGCCACAAGCACCTGGGCACTTTGGCGCGGCTCTGTGACGGGTTGTATAATCTGCCGGTGGCGGTGGACCGCAGGACGCTCGTGGTGGCGTTCGGCGGGGGCGTCGTCGGCGACGTCGCGGGCTTCCTCGCGGCGATGTACCTGCGCGGCATGGACTACGTGCAAATCCCGACCACGCTGCTGGCAATGGTGGACTCGTCGGTCGGCGGCAAGACGGGGGTCGACTTCCGCGAGGGTAAGAATCTGGTCGGCGCGTTCCACCAGCCGCGCGCGGTCGTCATCGACACCGACGTGCTCGGGACGCTTCCCGCCCGCGAGCTGCGCTCCGGCATGGCGGAGGTGGTCAAGTACGGGGTCATCAGCGACCCGGGCCTGCTCGCCCACACGGCGAAGGCCGGGGGACGGACGCGTCCCGACGGCGACGCTATCGCCCACCTGGTGCGCCGCTCGTGCGAGATCAAGGCCGACGTGGTGACGCGCGACGAGTTCGAGACGACCGGACTGCGCGCCATCCTGAACTACGGACACACGATCGGACACGCGCTGGAGTCGGCCACGCGCTACGTGCGCTACAAGCACGGCGAAGCGGTCGCGATCGGAATGGCCGCGGCGGCGTGCATCGGCGAGGCCGCGGAGGTAACTCCGGCATCTGTGCGCGAGGCGGTTATCACGTCCGTGCGCGCGGCGGGCCTGCCCGCCGCCCTGCCCGAGGACGTGAGCGCGGACGACCTGATCGGACTGATCGGACGCGACAAGAAGGCGGAGCGCGGCAAGGCGAGGTTCGTCCTGGCGCGCGCGCTCGGGGACGTGTTCCTGACCGGCGACGTGGACGAGGCGAAGGTCCGCGCCGGACTCGCGCTCCAGGAGCGCCTTTGCGGACGGGAGAAAAGCTCCAAGTGATCGGCAGCAGACCGGACGGAACGGTGCCCTCGGCGTCCGCGGCGACGGGGGCGTCTGCGGCCTTGATGCCGCGGCTGCTGCGCGAGGCCGCCCTGTCCGCCGTTTTCCTGGTCTTCCTGGCAGGCTACTTCGTCCCCCGCACCGGTCTGTCCGCCCTCGCGGGCGGCTCCGGCGGTCCGAACGACTCGACTTCCGGCGCGCTCGCCAGCGCCTACCTCGCGCTGCTGTTCGGGGCTATCCTGACGCTGGCCGTGCGCCTGCTGCCGGGGCGCGGGCCCGCTGCCGACGAAGCGGGAGTTGACGCGGCGGTGGGGGGAAGGCGGCGTCCGCATGAACACTGATCTGACCGGGACCGATGCAGAGGGGGGGGAGGCGATGCCGGTGGAAGCAGCAACAGCAGCAGGCGGCGCCCCGGTGCGCGGCAGCGGCCTCATCAACCGAATCCTCGCGGGCCGGTACGAAATCCTCGAAGGACTCGGCGAGGGGCCGATCCTGGGGGCCTACCGGGCACGCGACCGGGAGCAGAACCGCATCGTGACGGTCAAGGCGCTCCTCCCGGCGTACCACGGACGGCCCGAGGTCGCCGAGCATCTCCGGCAGGGACTTTCGCAGACGCTGTCGCTGAATCAGGCGGGTATCGCGCGCGTCTTCGACGTCGGCTCCGACCCCGAGAACGGCGCGCCGCTCTTCCTCGCCGAGGAGTTCGTCCGCGGCATCGACCTGCGCGAGCGCATCCGCCGGACCTCGCCCTTCTCACTGACCGCGGCGGCGGACGTGGCAACCGTTCTCCTGGAGGCGCTGTCCTTCGCGCATGCGCGCGGCATCGCGCACGGCGATGTGCGCCCGCAAAACGTCCTGATCGGCGGCGACCAGCAGGTGAAGCTGACCGGCTTCGGCACGGCGCAGGCGCTCGGCCGAGCCATCGAGGGTGATCCCGCCCTGGGAGAGCGCGTCGCGCCCTACACCGCCCCCGAGGTCGCGGGGGGCGGCGCGCCGTCGCCTCCCGCCGACCTGTACTCGATCGGCGTCCTGCTCTACGAAATGCTCACCGGCGACCTGCCGCCGCGAGCCGGAATCCCGTCGCCGCGCGCCCTCAACCAGGGCGTTCCGCGCGCCCTCGACGGCATCGTACAGAAGGCGCTGGCCGGGGAGACCGCGGGGCGCTACGCCTCCGCATCCGATATGCTCAAGGACCTGAACGCCGTCCGGGACGCCCTGCGCTACGGCCGCTCGCTCGCGTGGTCGCCGCTGGACGCCGCCGCCGGTGGCGTCGCGGCGGCGGCGGCAAGCTCCGTAATGCCGGGGACGTCCGCAGCATCCGCCGCCGCCGTCCCGCCCGCGACGGACCCGGAGGCGACGGTAATCATGCCCGGGCGAAGAGGCCGGACGCAGTCGGTCGCAACGCCGCCTCCGCCGTCACCGCCTGTTGAAGAGAAAGAGGGGGGGCCGCCCGTGCGTACGCCCAACGGAAGCCGGTGGCTTCTGGCGCTGAATCTGTTTCTCGCGATCGTCCTCGCCGGCGTGGTCGGCTACCTGATCTGGTTCACGTTCAAAGCGATCGAGCCGTCCCGGGCCATAACGGTGCCCAATCTGGTCGGCAAGACGCTGACGCAGGCCAAGCAGCTCGCCCAGGAGCGAAAATTCCAGATCGACGTCGTGGACGAAACGTATCACGACAAGAAACCCAGCGGCACCATCCTCCAACAGCGCCCGGAGCCGGGCCGCCAGATCCTGGAGAGCGCCAAGGTCTCGCTCTGGGTGTCGAGCGGCCCGAGGATGGTCGAGATACCGGACGTCCGTGACGTCTCGTTCGAGAAGGCGCGCGAACTTCTGGAGAAGGCGGGGCTGCGCCTCGGCGAGCGCAAGAGCGAGTGGGACCCGCTCGTCTCAAGGGGCAACGTCATCCAGCAGATGCCCCAGCCCGGCGAGAACCGTCCCCGTGGGACGCGTATAGACCTCGTTCTCTCCAAGGGGGCCGAGCCGCTCCCGACGCCCGAACCCTATATAGAGCCGACGCCGGAGCCGATCCCGGACGAGCCGCAGCCGGACGAGCCCGGTGACGCGCCGCAGACGCGCATCCTGTCCGTCGGCTACAACGTTCCCAACGACGCCGCGCCCCACCGAATCCGCATCGACGTGGTCGATATCGACGGCATCGACACGGTCTATGACGAGATGCGCGAGCCGGGCGACAAGATCGAGCGCGACGTCGAAGGCAGGGGCAAGCGCATCACGATAAAACTATACGACAACGACGTACTGGTGGACGAAAAGACCCAATGACGATACCCGCTCCGCTGTCGCGCCCCGGCAGCGACGACAACAGCACCCCGGACATGAACCCCCTGCCCGCAGGCGAGGTTCGCCTTTCGCCCTCCCTCCTCT
>DATLHN010000375.1:0-1904 GCA_035539875.1 Armatimonadaceae bacterium | reverse complement strand
GCGAACCCGGCCAGCGCGAGGCCGACGACCGACGCGGCGACGATCTGGAGCAGGAGCGCGCCGTAGAAGCCGAGCACGGCGGCCTGGAGGATGCGGGCGCGCCGCAGCAGCACCCGAACCTGCTCCCGGTCGTCGTCGTCGCTTCCGCTTTCGCCGCCGTCGCGCAGGCTCGCGGCGCGGTCGCGCAGGTCGGAGCCGACCACGACGAGGCGGTCCTGGAGGCTCCAGACGATGGAGGCCGCCGCGGTGCCGACCGCGAGCGGCGCGAGCACCGCCTGCGCCGCCTCCACGAACGGCGGGACGCCCTCAGGGCCGAACGGCATCGCCCCGGCCCTCCTTCGGGTCGAGCAGCGCGGGGTCGATGACGCCCTCCCGCGCGAGGTCGTGGACCTCGGCGGCGACGACGTCGAAGCAGCGGCGCGCCTCGGCGAGGGCGTAGCCGACGCCGACGAGGACCGCGGCGAGCGACGCGCCGAAGAGAACGAGAAGGAGTACGCCGCCGCGCAGCGGGGCGAGCGAGGGCATCGCCGCCGCCGCGCCGACAGCGAGCGAGCCGAGCAGGCTGAGAAGCGTGCTGCCGTAGAGCCAGACGAGCGCGCAGCGCACGAGCCAGGCGCGCCCGAGCAGGCTGCGCGCCTGCGCCCGGCACGCCTCCGCGCGCGCCCGGGAGTCGCCGCCGCCCGCGCCACCCTCGGCGGGGGAGCACTCCTCGCCGCCGTCCTTTCCACGGGCGGCGGCGAGGTCGCGCAGGTCCGAGACGAGCGCGGTGTACTTCATCTGGAGGCCCGCGATGAGCAGGCCGACCGAGATCAGGATCGCCGACGGCGCGAGCGAGGACGCGACGACGTCGAGCGCGGGCCGGATGGCTTCCAGCGTCTCCATGCGGGAATCGGACCGGAGCCTTCCTAACGCAGCAGCGACGCGCCGCCGTCCACGTATATCTCGACGCCGGAGACGTGCCGGGAGCCGTCACTCGCCAGGAACAGGCAAGTGTCGGCGACGTCCACCGGCTCGCCCTGTCCCTCATTGAGGAACGGCCGCCCTTCCGGCATCTCGATCTTGATCTCGACCTCCTCGGTGTTGCGCGGGTGCGTGTTCTCGCCGATGTTGGTGTGGATCGCGCCGGGGCAGACGGCGTTGACGCGGATGTTGTAGCGCCCCAGCTCCAGCGCCGCCATCTTCATGAAGGCTACCTGCCCGGCCTTGGACGTGCTGTACGCGGACGCGCCCGCGGTCGAGAAGGTGCGGTTGCCGTTGACGCTGCTCGTGATGATAACGCTCCCGCCGCCCGCCTCGCGGAGGTGGGGGATGGCGTAGTGGACCGTCAGGTACGTCCCCTTGAGGTTGATGTCGAGGGTCTTGTCCCACTCGGTCGGCAGTAGCTCCTCGATGGGCGCCCACACGCCGTTGATGCCCGCGTTCGCGAAGACGACGTCGAGCCGCCCGAAGGTCTCCACGGTCTGCTCCACCGCCTTCTGCACTGCCTCCGGGTCGGAGACGTCGCAGGTGATGAAGATCGCCGACTCCTTGCCGCCCTTGCCGCCCTTCGCCGCCTTCTCGACCTCGGCCCGCGCCGCCTCTCCCTCCTCGGCGCTCATGTCCACCAGGGCGACCTTCGCGCCCTCCTCGGCGAACCGTACCGCCGTGCCCTTGCCGATGCCGCTCGCGCCGCCCGTGACCAGGGCGACCTTTCCGTCCAGAACTCCCATGCTGTCTTTCTCCTACGGTTCGATTATCGTAGTCCGATGTGAGGCTGTCACCGGGGGTGGGTGCCCCCGGAGAGAATCCCCATCACCCCCGCCGCTTCGCCTCCCACTCCGGCTGGCGCTCCGCCGCCGCGCCGCCCGCCGAGCGGCCCGCCAGACGGCACGCCTGGCGGGCCGCCATGCCGAGTATCGCCGTGA
>DATLHN010000374.1:0-1967 GCA_035539875.1 Armatimonadaceae bacterium | reverse complement strand
GCGGTCGATCCCGACGCGGTCATCCACGCGTTCGAGCTTCAGTGGATGGCGCAGGAGGGATACGAGCCGCTGCTATCCCACTGCGTCTGGTGCGAGCGCCCGCTGGGCGACGAAGCGGTGGTCGCCTCGTACTCCGCGCCGCGCGGCGGCGCACTGTGCCGCGACTGCGCCGAGAACGCGCGCGAGGACACGCTGAAGCTTTCGGAGGAGACGCGCCAAGCCATGCTCGACCTCGCGGGCGAGGACAACGCGCGCGCGCTGGCCGCCCTCACATTGAGCGACCCGGTCCGCGAACAGGTCGGGCGGGTCACGCGCGAGCACCTCCGGTACCGGATGGAGCGGGACGTCCGCTCGACGGCCTTTCTGGACGCCTACCGCATTGGCGCGATGGACAGTTTGAACAACGACACCTAAGGAGCCCCTCCCGTTTGAGTCCGACCACACCAGACGTGGCCGAAGCGCGTGATGACGGTGACTTCCGCGACGCCGCCGTCGAAACCACTCCCGCCGCCGTCACCCGCCGCGCCGTCACCTTCCGTGCCGTCGCAATAGGGTTGATCTGCGCGGTGTTTTTCAGCGCCGTCACTCCCTACAACGACTTCAAGATCGCCGCGACCTATATCGCGGGGACGCAGTTCCCGATCGGGGCGCTCTTCGTCGAACTGGTCCTCGTCACGGTCGTCAACGTATTCCTGCGCAAGTTCGCGCCGCGGCACGCGTTCAGCCAGGGGGAATTGCTGACCGTCTGGACCCTGATCCTGGTGGCGTCCGGCCTGCCGGGGTCGGGGCTGATGCGCTACTTCCTCCCGATGGTCATCGCGCCGCATTATCTTTCGGACAGCACGAACGCGTGGGAGGACAAGGTCTGGGGGGAGATACCGGACTGGCTCAAGGTGACCGATCAGGCCGCCGCGGAGGCGTTCGCGAAGGGGTACCCGCGCGGGCAGGAGCGCATCCCGTGGGAGGCGTGGGCGCAGCCGCTGTTCTTCTGGTGCATCCTCGCGCTGCTGTTCCTGGGGGCGACCTTTTTCGTCGCCGCCCTGCTACGCCGCCAGTGGATCGAGAACGAGAAGTTTTCCTTCCCGCTGGTGACGCTTCCCGTGCTGCTGGCCGAGGAGCCGCGCCAGGGGCGACTGGTGAACGACCTGCTCCGCTCGCCGCTGCTCTGGGTCGGATTCGTGGCGGTGACCGTATTCCACACCATCCGCGGTCTGCACGTGATGTACCCGTCGGTGCCGGACATCCGGGCGACGTATAACCTGATGGAGTTCATCCGGACGCCGCCGTACAGCCAGACGGGGCCGTGGGAGTTATGGTTCTACCCGCTGGTCATCGGGATCGCCTACCTGCTGCCCGCCGAAGTCGCCTTCTCGATGTGGTTCTTCCACCTGTTCTACAAGGCGGAACTCCTCCTCGGCGTCGTCTACAACTGGGACATGCCGGGGGCTGTCGGCGGCCTCTCGTACAAGCAGTTCCACAGCCTGCAGGCGCTCGGCGGGGGCATCGCGCTCCTCTCCTGGACCATGTGGACCGCGCGGCGTCACCTGCGCGACGTCTGGGAAAAGGCTACCAACGGCCCGCGCGCGTCGCAGATAGACGACTCCGGGGAGATGTTCTCGTACCGGACGATTCTGCTCGGGCTCGCGACCTGCTACGGCGGCATCACGCTCTGGCTGTACATGGCGCAGGTCGAGATTCCGCTCATCCTGCTCTCGCTAGTGACGCTTACGCTCGCGCTGGTGGTCATCTCGTGGGTCGTGTGTCAGGCCGGTCTGCTCTTCATGGCGCAACCCTACGGGAGCCTGGACCCGCTGGCGACGGTGTTTGGCACGGCCCCGTTCAAGATTCCCTCGCTCTACACGATGACGCGCTGGGAGGGGATGCTCTTTTTCGACACGCGCGAGATGCTCGCCCCGTCGCTGCTGATGGGGGCGAAGACGAGCGAGGCGACCGGGACGAATCCACGC